>CAYXQX010000100.1:0-10034 GCA_964467485.1 uncultured Porphyromonadaceae bacterium
TGGAGGAGAATTATTTGATGCCTTTGAGTTATTTAAAAATTTAACAGATAGTAGTTTTATATTTATCGACAAAGCCGAAGTAGCTTCTGCAAATAGTCTGCTTCATCGATCTTACTTCATTGAAAATGGAGGCTCCATAAATATCATGTTAGGAATTCTGTATCCACTGGATCTCTTAGCAAGAGCTAAATTAGTTTCCGGGATTGAAGAAACAGATGAAGGTAATTACTACCTCCCCCTTTATGAGTCCTTTTCAAAAAAGCCCAACCCCAATGGATTTGAAGGTGACTTGTACGTAATTATCAATGGAGGAACCTTCTCTGCTTCATGTATACTTTCTTCAAATATCAAAAATCTAGGAAAGGCAGTATTTGTTGGCGAAGAAACAGGAGGAGCCCAAAATGGTACCGTTGCCGGACAGATGGCACTTCTCAAACTGCCAAATTCCAGATTAAGACTGTGGTGTGGGTTAATGCATGTTAAACCAATTCAACAATCAGGTATATTCGGAAGGGGAATTATGCCTGATATTGAAATAAAACCTAGTCTACAGGATTATATTGATGGAAAGGATCCTGAAATAGAATGGATATTTAATGATATTAAAAAATCTAACACAGGGACGTAATGCTTTCCTTTTGGGAGGTAGCATGCTACGTCCCTACTATATTAGTTAATCCTTATTGCTACTGCTTCTTGTTTAGCCAATTCAGCTCTTAATGTCTTTGGTATTGATACATGCCAAAGGTTTCCTGATTTTTTGGCTTTTAACTTTTTGCCACCATCTATGAGGGTAAATGTCAGCTTCCCTGCTAATTGGCTTTGTATCACAAGTGTTTCGGGCAATGTAAGCTCTTCTTTTCCTGGCATATATAGAGCATAAACAGTATCATCTCCTTTAGCAGTGTAAGCTATATTATCAACTTGATATGGCTCAACAGGTTTCGTATCGTAAATTGCCTCACCATTTGTATTCATCCATTCACCCATTTGTGAAAGATTCTCATATACGGCAGGTTCAAACTCACCATTTCCTTTTGGCCCCACTCCGAGTAAAAGGTTTCCTCCCTTAGCCACTATACCTATCAAAAGTTGGACTAACTCTTTAGACGATTTGTAATTATCATTAGCTACCCATCCCCAGGCATGCCCCATCGTTATGCAGCTTTCCCAAGGTACAGGTAATGGTTTCTCCGGGATCTTTTGCTCCGGTGTAAGGTAATTTTCATAATCACCTTCAACCCATCTGTCTACCACCAGCATCCCGGGATTAGCTTTCCTGGCCTTTTCGGCAATTGTTTTCATATCCAAATCCATGTCATAGGGATATTTACAAAAATCAGAAACCTTATCTGTCACCGCCTCCATAGGCATAACCCAACAGCCATCCAACCAGAGAATATCAACCTTGCCATACTCAGTGGTAATCTCATTTATCTGATTATGAGTATAATCTATAAAATTTTGCCAACGCTCGGGATGTTTAGTAATATCGTATGTTGGATTACGATCTTTTGGAGGATAATAAGGCCACCAAAAATAAGGACTTGTCCAGTCGGGTTTAGAAAAATATGCCCCTACTACCATACCCTCATCCCGACAGGCCTTCATAATTTCACCATACACATTGGATTTAGGGTTTGAATGGAATGGTACACTTGGATCCGTAACTTTAAAATCAGTAAATTTTGTATCATACAAGCAAAAGCCGTCATGATGTTTTGTGCTATATATCATATACTTAGCACCGGAACCCTTAAAAGCTTTTGCCCACTTCTGAGGATCAAACTTTACCGGGTTGAACCTCTTTCTGGCATCACGATAATCTCTGGCATAATCATAATAATCATCATATCCCGGTCGACCAACCCAATCTTCAGGACATAAGCCCCATGATTCAACTGTACCTAGCTCAGAATATAATCCCATATGTATGAGTAATCCAAATTTATAACCCTGCCAGTTCTCAAGGTTTTCCATAACAGCGGGATCGGTAGGCCAACGGTAAGTATCCTCATCAGTTTGAGCAAAACTGCTTAATGTCAGACTTGATATTAATAGTATCACCAATAGCTTAAGAGATATTTTCCTTTCTTTCATTATTAATCAGTTTTAGTGCCGTAATTTACTACAATTTCAGGAATGCTATTTACTTTTGTTTCCAAAGAATAATCGTCCAGATATGTTTAAGTTACTCTTTCGAATTTTTCCAGTGGCCTTTTTTTTAATAATTAGTGCCAATTATGTTGAAGCTCAATTGAATTTTTCAGAATTGATCCAACCATGCAATATGAATTCGGTTTTGATGGAAGACGGTTATTATGTTTGGGGAGGTTCGGCTGTCAAAGGAGATGATGGATTATACCATTTGTTTTACGCAAGATGGAAAAAGGAATACTTTTTCAATGGATGGGTAACTCACTCACAGATAGCTCATGCAGTTTCACCAAATCCTGAAGGGCCGTTTAACTTCAAAAATATAGCTCTCCCGGCACGAGGAAAAGAATATTGGGATGGTTTGTGCACCCACAATCCACATATACAGAAGTATGACGATAGGTACTATTTGTATTACATGGGCAATACAGGTGATGGCAAAGCCATGCAGAGCCTTAATTTTATTCATAGGAATAATCAAAGGATTGGTGTTGCCTGGTCGGATAGTCCAGACGGTCCATGGCACAGAAGTGATCAACCCTTCGTTGATGTATCTGCAGATCCAAATGCAGATGACGCATTAATGACAAGCAACCCTTCTGTTACTAAAATGAGAAACGGCGAATACCTAATTGTTTATAAAGCAGTAGCTAAACATAGGCCCCTGCCATTTGGAGGGCCCGTAACACACCTGGCTGCAATTGCAGAAACTCCTCTGGGTCCTATTAAGAAATTCAATAAACGAATCTTTTATAAGGAAGGTGAGCATTTCCCGGCCGAGGATCCATTTATCTGGTATTCTTCAAAGGATGACTTGTATTATGGAATTGTAAAAGACATGCAAGGTACATTTACAGGAGCAGGCGTTTCATTGGCACTTTTCACATCAACTGATGGGCTTGAATGGCATCCTGCCAAAAATCCTTTGGCTTCGAAGCTTCAGGTTGAATGGGAAAATGGCAAAATTGAAAAACTTGCAAGGCTTGAAAGGGCACAA
Source organism: uncultured Porphyromonadaceae bacterium (assembly GCA_964467485.1). Taxonomy (GTDB): domain Bacteria; phylum Bacteroidota; class Bacteroidia; order Bacteroidales; family UBA12481; genus JAUVKA01. The sequence goes on from CAYXQX010000100.1 coordinate 3,155, forward strand.
ATCCTATTTGAGAAGGGTGAACCAATAATGCTCTATTGCGCTTCAACCAGGAGTGATCCCTTTACTTCAGAAACCTTTAACATACATATACCACTGAGGTCAATTAAAAGGGTTAATAAGCTAGAATTGTTTGTGTCTCCAGAAGGTGCTGAGGAAAATTGCGGAAACTTTGAGCAGCCTTTAACATTTGAGAGTGCTATTAAAAATGCGTCAGATTATCTAAAAGCTTACGGGCTACCCGTTGAAGGTATAGAGATTAAGCTAATAGGGGGAACTTATCATTTTGAAAAACCACTTGTATTGGGAGCGGAGTTTCTCGGGACTGTTGACAAACCTATCATTATCAAGGCTATTGAAGGAGAAAAGGTACTTTTTGACGGTGGAAAGCTTGTACCTTCTAATACATTTGAGAAGATTAGTTCCGAAGAAGAAATTAAGAGACTTTCAGTCAAGTCAGCTGATAAAGTTTTTGCTGCTACAATAAGAGAGCAAACCTTGATTGACCGCTTTAATGATAAGCTTATGCTCAACCTAAGCATCAACGATGAAGATTTTTTACCGTCAGTATTTCCAAATGAAGGATATGCAAACTTTAAAAATGATCCTGTTACTCCAGAGGTCTGCCCTCCCGGAATTTCAATAGGAGAGCAGGATTATGGTATCAGAGCAGGCAGCCCCCCACATCAGGAAAAAGGAAAGACACAGGGATGGAAAGGTACGCTCAATGACCCCAGGGGTGCCAGGGCAGGTATAGCGGAACAAGAGTATAATATGGCAGGGACTTGGGATCAGTGGGAAAAAGAAATAAGAAGAAATAATACCAGGAATCAGCTCACCGGATATATCGAAGCCAACTGGTTATTAAGTTCCCAGGCCATATATTCGGCAAGCGGTAAGGATGAATGTATCCACTTATCCAGAGTTTTGGGATACGGCTGGGCCTGGCGAAATAAGGACAAGCCCTTCAGAGTATTTGGATTACTATGTGAATTAGATAAACCAGGTGAATGGCATTTTGATCCATTAAGCAATCGACTTTTCCTCTACCCTCCTGCACCTCTTAATGAAAAATCAGAAATCAGCCTTTCTGTTGCCATGGGCTTTCTGGATCTTCACAATTGCAGCCAGGTTCAGGTAATAGGCCTTTCTGTAAAGAATGTTGGAGGTAAAAGTGTTTATAGAATCAATGGTAACAACAACATGATAGCATCATGTACAATCAGTAATTGCACAGCTACAGGCATTGAAATATCAGGTTCAGACAATACGGTAGAGGGCTGTGATCTATATGACCTTAATTCGCACATCAGACTCAGCGGCGGTAAAAGATCTCCGGAAGAAATTACATCAGGAAATAACAGAGTGGAAAATTGTCATATTTACCAGAAGAACTTCAAGCATGAGAAGGTAAATATTGGGATGAGCGGAGTTGGAAATATTTTCAGGAACAACCTTGTTCACAATTCTTTGGGGCAGGCTATGACTGTAAATGGGAATGATCACCTTATTGAACTTAACGAATTCTTTAATATTGGATATGATGAGGGAGATGGTGGAGCAATATACTCTGGAGCTGATCTGGGTGGCTTTGGAAATACATACAGATATAATTTCTTTCATCACCTAATGCATGTCCCGGGTAAAGTAGAAAGATCAGGGATTCATCTTGACGATGGGCAGTCGGGGGCAACTTGTATAGGAAATATCTTCTACAAATCAGCAGCCAAGGGAGTATTTGCTTTTGGAGGAGCTGCCCATACATTTAAATACAATGTATTCCTGGAAGGTTTTCGGGGTATATATATTGATGAAAGTCTGGGAAAAAAATCATATGATATCCATAAAGCAATTGAAAAGGATCCCAACCATATGTATAAGAATACGAAAGAGAATTACATTGGCAGGCTTGAAAAGATAATAGGTGAAAAGGGATGGGAGAAATATCCCTGGAAGGAGAAATATCCAAAGTTTTATGAAGTAATGAGCGATACAGCTATTTACGGACGACTATGGCCTATCAGGTATCATATAGAAGCAAACTACTTCTATAATAACACCAAAGGCGATCATACAATAAAGAAAGTGTCTCCTGAAGCGTGGTCGAAAAATATTGTTGAAGATGAGTTACTTATCTCTCCTGGTGATTTTGTTGATTATGAGAAAATGGATTTTAGGTTCAAAAATCCTGATATTTTCCCAGACATTCCTTTTAATACAATAGGGTTGAAAATAAATCAGTACAGAAAATCCATGCCTGATAAACAATCCTATCGCATAGCTATTAAGGATTTCTTCAACGGGATCTCCAGCATGCCAGGAACAGAATTGAAGTATGATTCCTCAAAACTGATGATAATGAAATAAAAGCCGTCCTATTAATGTCTAAACTCTTCCTCCAAACCGGGTATATACTTGATTGATAGGTTTTGGCCATAGAACGTTAAAAATGTTTTTTTGTTACAAATTCAAAAGTCGACAATTGCTAGCATCGGTTGTTATTTAATAAATATCATCTGTATTACAGGAGATTATATATATTTTTGTTTGAATCTATTCAATAAATTAATTTCGATGCCATGAAAACCCTTCTTTCTATTACTCTTTCCCTTCTTTTATCCCTTAACCTGATGGCCCAAAGTAAAGATAAAGCAAAATCTGATGTTATTGATCAGAAATACCTGCAAGGCCTAACCTGGCGTAACATCGGACCCTTCAGGGGTGGTCGTTCCGCTGCCGTAACAGGAGTCCCGGGAAAGCCCAATCTATACTATTTTGGCTCAACCGGGGGTGGAGTATGGCGTACTACTGATGCTGGAAATTCATGGGGAAATATATCAGATGGTTACTTTGGAAGCAGTATTGGTGCCATAGAAGTTAGTAAAAGTGATAATAATGTAATTTATGTTGGGCAGGGTGAAAAAACCGTAAGAGGCAATGTAAGTAGTGGAATGGGGGTTTGGAAAACAGTTGATGCCGGACGTACATGGGAGCATCTCGGATTGGAAAAGACCCGTCATATCAGCCGAATCCATATTCATCCCAATAATCCTGATATAGTGTTTGTTGCAGCAATGGGAGACCTTTATAAGGATAGTGAAGAGCGTGGTGTATACAAAACTACTGATGGAGGGAAAAACTGGAAGAAGGTACTCTTTTCTAATACCGGAAGCGGAGCAGTAGACCTTACTTTTGATCCTGCCAATCCTCGCATCCTCTATGCAAGCACCTGGACGATACGAAGAACACCCTATTCTCTCAGCAGTGGCGGAAAGGGAAGTAAATTATGGAAAAGTACCGACAATGGTGAAAACTGGAGTGAAATAAGTAATCAGCCTGGCTTTCCAAAAGGACTACTTGGCATTATTGGAGTCGCTATCTCACCAGCCATGCCCGACAGAATTTGGGCTCTTGTGGAGAATGAACCGGATGGAGGATTATATAGGAGTGATGATGGTGGCAATAATTGGCAAAAACTTAATAGCGATAGGTCACTCAGGCAAAGAGCCTGGTATTATTCACGTGTATATGCCGACACAAAAGATGCGGAAAAAGTATACGTTCTCAACGTTAGATATCACACCAGTAAGGACGGAGGGAAAACATTTGTTAGTAGAAATGCACCACATGGCGACCATCATGATCTGTGGATAGCACCAGAGGATCCAAACCGCATGATAATAGGTGACGACGGTGGTGCCCAAATAAGTTTTGATGGAGGAGAAAACTGGACAAGCTACCATAATCAACCAACAGCTCAGTTTTATCGAATTGCAACAGATAACCACTTCCCCTTCCGGATTTATGGAGCCCAGCAAGATAATTCTTCAGTACGCATTTTACACCGTACTGATGGATCATATATTACTGATTCTGATTGGGAAGCAACAGCAGGTGGAGAAGCCGGGCATCATGCTGTTTATTCAAAAGATGATGATCTTGTTTTTGGCGGTGAGTATGGCGGCCTTATGCAAGGTATAAACCACAGGACCAATGAAATACAAGCAACTAATGTTTGGCCAAACAACCCTCTTGGCCATGGGGTTGAAGATATGAAATACCGTTTTCAATGGAATTATCCCTTATTCTTTAGCAAGCATAATCCTGATAAACTATACTCTTTCAGTAATCATGTTCATGTAAGTACAGATTTTGGAAGAAGCTGGGAAACTATTAGTCCCGATCTGACAACAGATGATAAAAGTAAGCAAGGACCTAGTGGTGGTCCAATTACAAAAGATAATACAGCTGTTGAGTATTACTGCACCATTTTTGCAGCTGCTGAAGCTGTAAATAATCCCGATATTCTATGGACCGGTAGTGATGATGGCCTTTTGCATATCACCAGGAATGGCGGAACAAGCTGGATTAATATCACTCCAAAAGACCTTCCTGAGTTCACTCAGATAAATAGTATGGAAGCGGATCCATTTAATGAAGGAGGTCTCTATATTGCCGGAACAAGATACAAATGGGGTGATTTTGCCCCCTATCTTTTTTACACCTCAAATTATGGGAAAAGCTGGAAAAGAATAGATAAGGGCATTAATAGAGAGCATTTTACCAGAACAATCCGAACTGATCCTGAACGAGAGGGTTTATTGTTTGCCGGAACTGAGTACGGGCTATATATCTCCTTCAATAATGGTGATTACTGGCAGTCATTCCAAAATAATCTACCCCTGGTTCCAATAACAGATTTGGCAGTAAAAAACCGCCACCTGATAGCTGCCACCCAAGGTCGTTCCTTCTGGATTATTGATGATCTTACTCCATTATACGAAATAGAAAAAACCAATAACAAATCAGCATATCTGTTTAATACTAAACCAACATATCTGATAGCTGCAGGTTATGGTGGGAAAAGTAAAACTCAGGGAGAGAACCACCCTAATGGGGCTATTATCAATTACTTTCTTAAAAAAGTTGATACAGCCCAGATTTATAAGCTTGAGATTAAAAATAATGATGGTGAAGTAATACGTTCTTTCAGCAGTAAAGCTAAAGACTCCAAAAACATTTGGAAACCAAAGGCAGGAGCCAACCGTTTTATTTGGGATTTACGCGTTGATGGGGTGGAAACTATCAAAGGAATGATCCTTTGGTATGTAATTACAGATGGCCCCTACGTACTACCTGGCGACTATACTGTTGTCTTGAATGATGGAAAAGAGATGCAGGAAGTGCCTCTTAAAGTATTAAAGGATCCACGCAGTACGGCCAATGAGGATGACCTGAAAGCTCAATATGACTTCGTCATCAATGGTAGGGATAAAATGAATGAGATCAATAAAACCATCAGGGAGATACGTAAAGTAAATTCATCTTTAACAGGTTTTCAAAGTCAAATTGAAGATGAGAATCTGAAGAAAGAAATAACTGAACTTATTGGAAAAGCTGATGGTATCGAAAAGGCTCTGTATCAAACCAAGAATAGAAGCGCCCAGGATCCTCTTAATTACCCCATCAGGCTAAATAATAAATATGGTCATGTAATTGTCCTTGCGACAATTGGATTTAACAGGCCTACAAAGCAGATGTATGGCGTAAAAGAAGAGCTGGAAATTCTGATTAACACAGAAATCCAGAAATGGGAAGACTTAAAAGGCGGATTGCAAACCCTAAACAAGAAGATGAGGGAGGCAGAAGTTCCCTTCATCAAATGGTAGAGCTTAACAACAATCACTCAAAACGGCCGCCATTTTTCGCTGGATCTCCTTTGTATCCTAGCTCCTCCCAGTTAAGCCTGTTTGCCTTACCTTTAAAGTGACAAGCTGTGCACTTAAAGGCCTTGTCTGCTGGTTCAACCATATGGTTTATTGGCCAATACATTTCTGTCTCTACAAAACTATATTTCCCTGAATAATCAAGTCCAATAGATTTCATCCCGATCATTGCTGATTTGTTCCAGTCGAAGGTTTTCCAGTATCCTTGTTCACCAAATAGATGTGGAACCACCAAATAGTTATTGCCTGAGTCGTAGATTTGTTTTCCCCTCATCACCTTAAATGGTGTAATTTTAGCTTTGGTATCATTAATATCACCTTCCAATCTATTCAATGCTACAATCTCTGAAGGATCAATCTTTTGCCCAAATTCGTAATAATCTGCTTGTCCATTGTACCAACGGTATTCAGGCACAACGTTTTTCTCCCAAACAAAAGTTCCCTTTTTCTTGTCATACAATGGCAACCCAAACTCATCTTTCGTAACATCTTGATTTTTTCCGGCAGTGGACCAATCCCACCATGTTTTGGTTGGCTCCTCTCTGGCAAATTCTGTAATATGACAAGTCTCGCAAGCAATAGACTTTGTATGCCTGTTTAATAATTTTCTCTTATGTGGCTTATCAGAATGACAATCTTCACAACTAATATGATTGGTCCCACTTGCCATTGAACCATGACTGGCACCAAGTATTGCATGGTTTTCCCCGGCATGACAATCTGAGCATGTAAATCCAATACCACCCATGTGCACATCAATCTCAGGAGTTGCATTAATAAGACTATTGTCCATGTCACCGTGTTTAACTCCTGTGCCTCCGCCGCCATTGAAATGACAGGAGCTGCAGTTTTCTATTCTTGTTCTGCCAACACTTTGAGCAACTTTAACGAGATCAACATCAGGATCAGGCATCCCAGCACCTGTAGGACTCTTTTTATATGTTCCCGTTTGGTCGTGACAAACCAAACAGTCAATATTATTTCCATCCGTGAAATCAAATGATTCATCTTTCCAACCATAGCCAATATGACAACTAGTACATCTGGACCAGTTTGATGGAAGGGCTATACAAAAATTATTAATGAAATTCTTCTTGCCCATAACTGTCTTATCTGCCTCACTATCTGCGAGTTCTTCTCCGGTCCAGTTCCAATGC
>CAYXQX010000101.1:0-9946 GCA_964467485.1 uncultured Porphyromonadaceae bacterium
GAATAACACCCTTCTTTACTCTTGTCCTCCAGCAGTATCGGCCGCTTAGAAGTCCGTATCTTGTTGGTGTGCATACCGAGGAAGGAGTATGTGCATCGGCAAGGCGGATCCCTTCAGTGGCAAGCAGGTCGATATTCGGTGTTTGTATTTTTGAATCAGGATTATAGCAGCTTGCATCTCCATAACCCATATCATCAGCAAGAAGCAATACTATATTTGGTAACTTTTCTTTCGGAGTTTTAGAATTTTGATTGCACCCGGAAAGAGCGATACAAATAATCATCAATGTTATTATTCCCCGGCTCTTCATGATTTTTAGCTTAGATGCTTAGGCTGACTAATTTAGATTAAAAATCAATCTATTACTAACAGAATATGCTAAACCCTTTACCCAAGATATATATTATTTTATCACAACAACAGGACTCAGGACTGAAGACTGAAGACTGTAGACTGTCTACTGCTTACTGCCTACTGATTTATTTTAAGCAGTTTCTTCAGAACAGTAGCGCCAGGTGTTTGCAACTTTACCAGATATATTCCTGGAGATAAGTCAGTTACATCAAGTTTTGTGGAGCCAAATATTGAAACAGACTTCACTACGGATCCATTTATGTTTGTGATAAGCACCTGAGTTTTGTCATCAGATGATGTTTCGATATTCAGGATGTCACTGGTGGGGTTCGGATATAAATTGATTGATACCTCATCTTTTATCAAGTCAGTTCCTAATGATTCTGTTGTTCCTCTTAGCTTTATTTCTGCTATGGAAGTTCTTACATCATCCAGTGTTCCATTTCCTATCCAGGAATTGACAGCCTCCAGTTTCATGTACCTCCCAGGTGTATTTTCGAAAAGTACGTATTGATTGATTCCAGTGTAAAAGAACCTGCCTGTGGCGACCGGAGAACCCCATTCTCTTCCATCTACGCTTAGAAATAGATTGTAGTCGGCTATTCTTCCCTCCCAGGGGGCTGAGGTGTTTGTGTTAGCCTGATAGAAAAACTCATTTATTGTATAGAGTTGGCCTAGATCAATTATTATTTTATGAGGCCGAGCATAAGTATTTCCCCACGGTACATGATAATATGTACTTTCGTCACCATCAAAAGCCTTAGTCCCGTAATATCCAAATTGTGAGGGGGTTGCGCTTACAAGGGTCCAGCCGTCTTGCAGAATTTCTTCAAATCGAGAAGCTGTATCCGGGATTTTTACATCGAATTGAATGTGCTTGCTTCCAACAAACTCAATATTGGTAATTTCAAAATTAGTGGGAGTGCCATCCCACCATTTTGAATCAGGTGTAGTGCTATTTGTGAAAGTTTTTCCTGGTACATAAATGTCACCGGCATCGCCTCTGTTGTTTTTTTGTTTTTCCAATTGGAACAAGCCATCAGCCTGCTCAATGGAGTTACGGTAATGTTTTTGCTGGGTCATGTCGGATAGCCTGTTTGAGGTGCCAACCTTGGCATCAGTATGCCATAAAAGTAAACCAAGGTCAACAGGGAAAAGTGAGTTTCCTGTATTTGACTTTTTTCGGGCTTCAATAGTGAAATACTCTTCAGGATCGTAAGGATTTCTATAAACTACTATGCTGTCTCCATCTGATCTAAGTGTGATTGTTGTAGTACCGGGTTCAGGTTCAACAACATAGCCCCAGTTATATTCAGCAAGGAAAGGAGCGCCGATAGGTTCAACATCCGGCTTGCCACCCGACATTAATGAGTATACGCCTGTTCCACCTGAATGTTCAGTCCCACTATCTGTATCGTAAGTATCAGGGAATCCAAAGATATTGTGACCGGATTCGTGCAGAGTCATAAAAATGTTTACCGGTGTCGTATCCCATGGAGCCTTCAGTGTTGCACCTTCAATCTTATTTACTTTAATACCGTTTGATAGTGTCCACCTTGGTCCATGACTTGCTCCAACACCTGCAGGGCCCCATTTTGAGCTGATGATTTTAATAGACAATATACCTCCTTTGAGGCCTAGGTGAAAATTATCATCTGCAATACTCAGTGCCCGCCAATCATAATCAGGGTAATTATCAATGATCCATTCAAGAGCATCTTTCCAGAGTAGAATACCTTCCTGCCAGGTAAGAGATTCGTAGTGAGTTGCGTTTTCCGGAGCTGTATAGTAGAATATGTCGTGTGTAAAATCAATATTTCTTCTAGTTTGTTCGTACCAATACTTTCTCCATGAACGCTCAGCTCCTTCTTCATGATAATCCATCCCGTTGATCAGATTATTTAATCTATCCGGGGCTATTGAAGCTGGTGCATCCGGGTAGTCAATGTAGATCACTAGTCCTTTATATTGATTATTTGAATCAGTCTGGCTTTGAGCAAGTGATGGAAATTGAAGTAATATCAGGAGGATATAGAGATAAATATAGCTTGAGCTATTTTTCATCATTGTGATTATTGGTTGATAATGTGAATATAAAGAAGCAAAATATGAATATCTATATTGGTTTCAATTTATTATTAAGACGGTATGTTTCACCGGCCTTAGTTTTTGATTTCCAGGTTTTACCCCCGTACGTAACTCGGCATTTCTGTCCATTTTTTGAAAGAATTATTACCGAGGTCAGTTCACCGTCTTTCCAGCTCATGTCTACTTCGAATCCTCCTCGTGCACATAGGCCTTTTACCGAGCCTGTGGGCCAGGCTGAAGGCAGAGCGGGTAGAAGCTGGATTTCTCCGGCATGACTTTGCAATAACATTTCGCAGTAACCGGCTGTTGCACCAAGATTTCCATCAATCTGGAAAGGAGGATGGGAATCGAAAAGATTTGAATATACTCCCGCACCACTTTTGCCATAAATTGTCCTCGTCTCATCAACCAGGTTAATAAGGTTTCGTAATAGCTTATAGGAACGGTTACCATCACCGAGCCTGGCCCAGAAATTAATTTTCCAGGCACGACTCCAACCGGTACTCTGATCACCACGCGCATTTAATGAAACGCGGGCTGCCTCTGCCAATTTTGGTGTAAGTGCCGTACTGATCTGCCGTCCGGGAAAAAGAGCAAATAAATGGGATACATGGCGGTGTGTATCTTTAGGATCATCTTTATCAATTTCCCATTCTTTCAACTGACCCCATTTCCCGATAGTCGGCTTTAGAAGATTATCTCTCATATCAGCGATATGTTTCCTGAATTCCTTATCATCACCCAACTCATCAGCTGCCTCAATAGTGTTAGTGAACAAGTCATAAATAATCTCCTGATCGTAAGTAACTCCCTCTTCAGGCTCATACTTGTACTGCTCAGGCGACCAGCCATCAGGCGTTACGAGGGTGCCATCAGGTCTTCTTACCAGATGATCCTCCCAGAAAAAACAGATTTCTTTTAGTATAGGATAAGCAACATTGCGGAGGTACTCCTTGTCTCGTCCAAATGCATAATGCTCCCATAAGTGCTGTGCATACCAGGCACTTCCGGGCGCATTCCATTTCCAGAAGGATATCCCACAGGCATTGTTCATGGTCTGGATAGTCCAGCCGCGAACATCTCCATAGTGCCGTTGGGTGTTTCTTGCACTTACCTCACGTAAGCTATTGATATAGTCGATAAAGGGTACTTGACATTCTCCGAGATTGGCCGTTTCAGCTGGCCAGTAATTCATCTCAAGGTTGATATTCGAGTGATAATCACCTGCCCAGGCAGGTAGGTTACTGTGGTTCCAGACACCCTGCAAGTTAGCGGGCAGAGAACCCGGACGAGAACAGGAGATCAGAAGATATCGTCCAAACTGGCAAAACAAAGCCTCTAGTTCAGGATCAACTGACTTGTCATTAGTATAAGCATCCAAACGATCTAGTGTGCTCTTTGCCAGTAATTCGGGAGCTGTCCTTCCCAAATCAAAAGACACCCGGCCAAAAAGCGACTGGTAATCTTTAAGGTGTTCAGCCATAAGATCACTCAAGCTTTGTGACGAAGCAAGGTCAACCTGCCCGGTCACTCTGGCATGCGGATGTTCACCAAGCCACTCTTTAGAGTAATCCTGTTCAAAGTTTGTCCCCGCTCCAAGAATCAGGATAACTTCATCACATTTTTCTATACTCAAACCGATAGGTGACATTGGGGTTTTCCATGAGTTTTCCTGGGGAGCTCTTTTTATCTCTCCTCCTTCATTCAGGACCTGTAGCTGTGCTTCATATTCAAATCCATTGTTCATTTTGCCCACAGAGTAAAACCTGTTTTTTTCAGTTCTAATATCTGCTCTGTGCATATCTGTCATCCAAACTCGTCCGGAAATCGATGCGGGCTTATCTGCCGATAGGTGAACAACAATGACTTTTGCAGGATGGCTGGCAAAGGCAGTTTGCTTGTAGTGAACACCTTCGTAGTCATACTCTACCGTGTGGATCGCTCTATCTAAATTGAGCTCACGTTTGTAGTTTGTAACCTTCGATTCATCATGGCCCAGGCGAATAAAAATATCACCAAATGCCTGATGAGCTCCCATTCTTTCCTCCTCGATATCTGTATCACTGGGCATCCTGTCACCACTCCAGAGGCTGATTTCATTGAACTGAATCCTTTCGATTTCAGTTCCGCCGAAAAGCATTGCACCCATTGGTCCATTGCCAATAGGCAGCGCTTCTGTCATCCATTGATTGGCCGGCTGATTATACCAGAGTGTAAGAGGAGCCAAATTTTTTGATTGAATACCCCTTTGCCCAAATACATCAGGAGGCATGATGCTGATTGTCAGGATGGTCAGACATATCATTAAACTTACTCTTTTTGCAAAATGTTTGGGTTTCATGTTTTAGAAATTTAGCTGCTAAAATATTTGACTTATTCTCTATGGTATAAATGTTTATGGCCCGGTCTGTTATTATCAACCGGGCCATGAAACCTAATACGATTTGATTTTTCGCTTATCTTACAATGATTTTTTCAACTCTTTTGCTATCTGCATTTTCAATTGTTATGAAATACAATCCGGGAGCTAAATCCAGATTTACTTCCTCAATGTGCGAAATACTATTCGAAATATCATTTGAATAAACAACTCCTCCTAGTGTATTCAACAAAGATAACTTATAGGAATGCATTTTTTCGGATTTGAGGGATATTGTGAATCTGCCATTGTTGGGGTTCGGATAAATCTGACATGTAAGATCAAGATTAATATACTTTATCCCAGTTGTTTCACCATTATTATATACATGATGAAGATCATTCCAATATTTCACCTGATATGTTCTGGCCGGGCTTCCATATGGGAATTCTGCAGTATCCCAATTAGCATTAATTCTGTATGAGAACTCAATGTTTTCACCGATGTTTGCAGATGGGATAGTAATTGAATAGATACCGTCTCCGTCATCATCGGTCATTGATCCGGATCCCTCCCAGTTATTAAATGTCCCTGCAACATCAACAATATCCGAACCGGGATTAAAATCACCAATCTCAATATGATTATTCATATCCACATTGAACGTAATTGGGGCTTCAGTAGGACCACCAGATTCATTGAAACTCATTCCAATCATCAATAGCTTATTTGGAGAGAAGCCTGATTGAGTGTTTGCCAGGTAAACATATGTGTAACTATTAATGCATTTGGTAGTTAGGTCACGGCCAATTGTCATTCCCTGAGTGCCTACCTCAGTTCCATCATCACCCCACATTCTTACGCAGGCAATATACTCTCCGGGCTCCAGGAATTCAGTCTCACCATCTTTATCAAGTCCAAGAGTTACCCATTCATGACGCATTGTTGAATCCATATCTATTATGTCAGAAACCATCCATTCCACATAGCCTTCTTCATCAGGGACAAGCTTGAGTAATACAAACTGAAATGCCGGATATTCTTCAGGATAGAAGCTAGCAATGTAGGCTGTTATGGAATTAATCTCAGTAGTATTATAAATATCATATTTCTGTCCTACCATATCGCCTGCCTGGTTAGAATCTCCCCATCCACCACTATTTGCAGATGCTTCTGCAGATCTGTCAGACCGAAGGTAGAGGCTATCTCCAATGGTGAAATTGATGCTGGCCTGGTTGTTTTCCGGTCTTGTTTCCCCTTCAGTTATGGCGTCAAAATTGACTTCGTAATATCCATATTCCTCGGGGTGGTATGGTTCCGGTGTTGAAAGGGTATCCCTGTCAAGTGTCCATAGACTGGTAGTCGCACTGTTGGTAGAAGAAACCTCTTCCCCATTCTTCAATATCTGAACATTGAGATAGGAGTCATAAGTGTCCTCCATACCGACATTTTGAACTGCACCCCTAAAATCATAGTCGCCAATTATTCCTGATACAGTTGATTCAGAGCCAATTTGGCTCATAGGTAAGTAGTTAATATGACCAACGGTTTCAGTAAATCCACCATTCATCTCAGCCCAATAGTCTTCAAGAACCATGTCGATTTCATAGGCTTCTGATAAAACAAGATCATCGATAAACCAATTATAGTTCTCAGCATTTGTCATCTGGAATTTGATCAAAACTTCACTCATTCCTGCTGCAACATCAGAAAGGTTAATTTCTACTGACTTATATTGTGGAGGGACAACACTATTCGACGGCGTTCCAAAGGTCATGTCATAAGATGCCCAGTGGACCCCAGCGTCATTAGAAACTGACATTTCAAGAGAAACATTACTGCAGCAATACCTGAAATACTGATTCAGACTCAATACAACAGAGGGTGCCGAGGAGCAATCAATGGGTGCTGTAATTATGTAAGCATCTGCATCATAACCTGTGAAGACTCCATCGGAAAGGTTATAAGCCTGGATGGGGAATAAAAGAAATCCATCCTCCGGAGTTTGAAAATGTGAAGGGGGAGCCCATTTCGTTTTGTCTTCATTGAATTTGAAAGTATCCTTATGCCAGATCCAGTTAAATCCAAAATCAGTTACTTCACCTATCTGCCACCCTTCAGGAGTAGACCATCCCCTTGGATTATCGGGATCTTCCCAATCGAAGCTGGTACTCCAAATAGTATCTCCACCTGCTTTGAATAAGGGGTGGTCTGTTTGGTCTGTTGGAAAGAAGTTATCAGTGTCATTAATGCTTTGTATAACCTGAGCATTAATATTGACAAGGAAAATGGAAAAAAGGGTAATCGAAATGAGTAAAGTTCTTGTTTTCATAATGATTGATATTTTTAATCAAATTTCAACCATTTTTGAAGAATAAATCTTTATCCTTTTAGCCAAAATGAATACTATTTTACCATAGTAGAAGAGCTGCACTTATGCAGGTGGTGATTACAATAAACCACTAATCAGGATAACCATGGCCAGAACAATTCCTGATAGTAGCAGCCTGAACTGTTCAGCAGAGATGATTCACAACTCATGAATTTGCTTTGCAATCTCTAAAACACTACTTTTATTCCGCCCCCCCCTTGATTAAACCCTATGTAATGCGAAAAGTAGTTTTCTTATGCCTATGCTATTTGATCACGATAGGATCATTTGCTCAGAAACAATCTGTGAGTGGTCACGTTTTTGATGCAGATAGCCTCAAGCCCATCCCGGGTGTAAATATTACTATTGTTGGTAGCTCTTCAGGTGGGATAAGTAATGATGAGGGATATTTTGAGCTTGAGGTAGAAACGCTTCCTGTCCTTCTGTATTTTTCCCATGTGTCATATGCAATAAATCAGGAATTCATTTCCAGAAAGAACAAAAATGGGATTGCGGTATACCTCCAGAAAGAAACTACTGAACTGGGAGAGGTAACTGTCTCAGCCGAGAGGATTCAAAAAGTTGATTTGGGAGATACTCTTAATGTTTTAGATTTCTCCGTTTATGGAAACAGGATGATTATCGTTGGTTCTCCCTTTCGCAAAACCTCCAACCAGAGATTATATTTGACTGATTTAATGGGTGAGCAAATTGATAACTTCCCGGTTGCTAAAGTGGGCAAGCAAATAAAAATTCCTGAGCACATGACCCCTGAGCACGTCTATTTGTTTGAAGATTATATGGGTTCTTTCCATCTACTGACACGTAAAAATGTTCAACAACTGGACTTGTCAGATGACTCGATAAGACTCACATATACAACATCTTACCCTGAGTTTCTTAAGTATGTTTTTCCAATCAAGGCTATGTTGGGAGAAAGTCTGTTTTTTCAAATTTCTAACAGAACAAAAAATAGCACCCTTCGTTCAGGACCTGATGCTTACCGTCCATTATTGATAAAAACAATTCATGATCCTGATGGTGAAGATAGGTATGAAAGACCTCCCACATCAACAAAGCAGATCTACAAATATGTAAGTGCACCAATAGTGCCTCTTGGTGATGAATTATTAATCTTCGATTTTTTTGATAATCATTTTGAAACTTTTGATTCTCTGGGTATACCTAAGCGCAAGGTTTCTATCAACTTCCACAACTATACCTACAGATATTTTTTTAATTTTTTAACTGCAACAGATTTAAATCAAACAAAATTTAAGCAGGAGATAATTCTTGATGAAGAATTGGGGAAGATATATGCCCTTTTTCACCCAATAGGTGGTAGGGTAGTCCTTAAAGAGATCGATCCTGGCAATGGCCAAATAATAAATGAAGTTGAAATTCCTGATTTACACAACATTAATAATATCAAGGTCCACAGGAATATTGTCTATTTTACCTATCAGGTAAAGACCTACCCCTATTATACCAACATTTACAGATTGAAAATATAGTTAGATGAAAAAAAGTTTTATCCTGATTTTAATCCTGGTTGTTACTACTGTGGCCGGAGCTGCACAGGAAAAGAGATGTGAGGTATTCGGTGTTGTTACAGACTCAATCGGGAATCCTGTTGAGAATCTTACAATTTTTATCCCCTTCACATCAGTAGGAACAACAACAAATTCAAAAGGAGAATACAAATTGGAGAGAGTGCCGGCAGGAGAGGTTGAATTAGTGTTTCGCCATATAAGTTACCAGGTGCATACAGAAAATTTAGTTCTTAGTAAGAGGAGTCGTTTAGAATTGAATATCATAGTTAAAAATCAGGTGGTAGAGCTAAGCGAGATAGTTAAAAGAGCTAATCCTGCCAACTGGAAATTCGGATATGAGAAATTTAAGGAGTATTTGCTGGGTGATCCTATAGGCTGTTTTTGTGAAGTAAAAAATCCTACTGATTTATTTTTTTATTATGATGGAGAACGGCTGACTTGTCATGCTACTAAACCACTGGAAATTGAAAATAAATATCTGGGCTATACAATGGTTTATTTCCTCGATTATTTCTGGTATAATCAGGATAAAAAAGACTCATATGGGAGGACAAATCAGGCTTCATATGCATTCTCCGGTTCTGCCTTTTATATTGATATGATTGAAGATGGCAACAGGAAAAACAGAACCTGGGAAAGAAACCGGGAATTGGAGTTCAGAGGCACTATCAAACACTTCCTGATGTCATTATACTTGAATAAAACCAAGGAGGAGGGTTATGAGGTAAAGCAGGCTTGGTTAGGGCTTAAAGAATTTCAGCAATCTCTGAATATTAGTCCTGCTGTGGCCTATGCAAGATCTATGGAACTAGAAAAGCGATTCTACTGGGATGAAAGAACAAAAAAATCTACAAACATCCTTTACCTGCCAGGTTCTCAATATGAATTTAAGCCGGAGATTTTGAAGGCAGGAGATTCAAATTCAACAAAATCAATAGTTTTGAAGGATCGGTGGTTGGTTTTTCATTACTGGGATGAGAAAAGAAAACCGGAAGAAATCAGAGTTGCATACCTGTCAGTTATTCCTGAAGAGTCGGGCTCTGAGCCAAAACTGGTTTTTACTGAAAATGGAGATTACAAGGTTATTGGCGGAGAGCTTATCTGGCATTATCTGGATAATCAAACGAAGCTTGCTATTGCCTTGCCGGTTGATTATGTGGGGAGGTTGGGAGTTATGAGTTATGAGTTATGAGTTGTGAATTATGAGTTATGAGTTATGAG
>CAYXQX010000102.1:0-9940 GCA_964467485.1 uncultured Porphyromonadaceae bacterium
AGCTAAAGACAACTAATCTTTAACACATCTCACTGTATATCCAAATTCTTTATTTCCGCTTCTTGAATTGTCCACTTCAAAGCTATTATAATACAAGCTTATACGCCATGCCTGATTTTGGTTGTCGTCTCTCTCATTGGCTGTCCAGAAATCAGCGGAGGTACCGTTATCGGAAAACTGGTTTGTGCTGCTGCGATGCCCTACCGGGTAGGCATTAAACCCACTTGCATTATCTCCGTCACCTTCGTAATTCCAACCTGTAGTTGATTTCAATTTTGTTCCGGGATCTTCACCCAGGTATTCAGCAAGAATATTCCAATCGGCCATTGAGGGGAGGTGCCAACCTGTGGGGCAGGCTGTGAGTGCAGCGTCCCAGGAGTACAAAGCTCCGTACATAGCATAGTTAGATGTTGCCCTTGCTTCACTAACACTGCTTCCGTTGTAGTCTAACACGTAGTATTTCACCTCGCCGTTATCGCCTTCTGAGGGAGGGTTCACCGAAGGCAGGTAAGCTAGATTCTCCGACATCCAGGTTTGTGTTCCGATTTCGACATGATCATAAACATTTCCATCCCGTGGGTCGGTGAAGGAGCTTGAATCTTGTAGTGAAAAGGTGATCTTATCGATTAGATCGAGGTTTATGCTAACTATCGATCCGTCGTTTTTATGAACGTGGAGGGTTTGGCTGAATGAGCTGAGGGAGAACATCAGCAATGCGAAAAATATGATTTTTGTTTTCATGATTTCATAATATTTTATTCTATGACAATGATGCGTTTGGAATTACTCTGGTTATTGAAATGAATGGTGCAGAGATATACACCAGGTTTAACCTTGGTCCCCGACTTCCCGCCGGCATCCCATTTGATATTGTGGTTTCCTGATGGCATATTCCGGTTCAGCAGCTCCTTGACAAGCACTCCCTGCTGGTTGTAGATGCAGATTTTTACGGGGCCTGGTTTATCAATACGGTATTCAAGCGTTGTTCCCGATGTAACCGGGTTAGGATAGGTTTTTAATAGTTCAAAAATAAGGCTGGCATTTGAGATCTTTTTCATCTCAGCAATACCAGTTATTCCACTGAAGGAGAGCTCCTTGATGTTGGATATTTCGAACATCATTGTTGTGCCGTCGGTTTTATGGACCACCATTTGTTTGTCCTGGCCCATCACTGGCTTTAAGCTGAAAATTATCAATAAAAAAATCAGCCATAAGCAGGTTTGCTTTGTTGGGTTTTTCCTCATCATCAAATAGTTTATTAATAGTAAATTAAGTATTTGAATCCTGAAGTTAATAATAATGATTCACCTATGCAAAAAATATATTATAGCTTACTACTTAAAGCATAGCTATATACAAGTCATGCACCCAGATAATACCATGTTGAGTTAATCCTCCACTCGCACCGTTATCAGCTCCATTGGGCCCAGTTCAATAGCCGGAGAGATCTGTGTGATTTTTTCTTCCCCAGTATTGCTCAACCACAGTTTTTT
Source organism: uncultured Porphyromonadaceae bacterium (assembly GCA_964467485.1). GTDB lineage: Bacteria > Bacteroidota > Bacteroidia > Bacteroidales > UBA12481 > JAUVKA01. The sequence goes on from CAYXQX010000102.1 coordinate 1,494, forward strand.
GCCCATGGTATCAATTCTGCCGCTTTGTTTTTCTGATCCGGGGTTATACAGTCGTGCGATAAATCCCTTTCCATCATCAGCCGGCTTGAGGGAGATCAGTACTATACCCTCACTATCCAAAACTATAGGTGTAATTACACTTTCTGCTTTTCTGCTTTCCTGCTTTCTTGCCTTGAGTAGCAGGGGCTGCGACATTCCAGTTGCCATCCGGTATGTCTCCGCGGCATCATAACTCTTGTGCGGGCGCAGGGCATAGCGGAATGTTACCGGTCCTTCCTGATATTGACGGTAATTGGTGCCCCAGTGGTTATTCATGACCCAGGAATAGAGTGTTTGGGTCGGTTTCACATTTTTTCTCCATACATCAGGATCAGATTGTGAACCTACCAGATTAGCCGATATCTCTCCGATCTCCACGAGGGGAGCATCGAGGTTGAACCAGCTGACCCCATAATCATCATTGGATATGTCGGCGTAACGTCCCACCGTGTACCAGTTCTTGCAGGCACTGGGGATCTGATCTTTCCAGGGCACTATCGAACCGATCGGGAGGTCGAGTATCATATCTCCACCCGGCACATTAAATGGAAAGGCAAAATTTACACTCTCCTTGTTTTCGTTCTGGGCCAGGTACCAGTCCCCAATCTTCTCAGGCATGGGAGCACGCTTCTTGTCGACAATATTCTCAATCTCAATATAATCCTGACCGGCAGTCAGCGAATATCTCCTTGTAAGTGAGTTGCATCCGGGTGCGCCCGACCTTACTTCAATAAGTGCATAAAGCGGTCCGGGTTCAATAATCCTGATGTTGGCTTTACCGCTGGTTTTGGTGTTTTCTGCATCCTTGCCTTCAAAAAACAGGTATTGGTTGATGGCTTCCCCGGAGCTCAGATCGGCAAAATCAGGATAAATATTTTTCCCCATCAGAGAGATTAAATCACCACTCACCGGATCGATTTTGGCCTTAACCAGACCATTGTCAAGCATCCACTGGCCGCTTATTGTTACTGCCGGGAATCCTTCTTTTAGCTTGGGTTTTTTTGTGGATGAGGTATATCTGACGGACGATAATGCCGGAATATCCTCACCAAAAAACACCAGACTGCCATCAGACAGTTTTTGAACAGGATAGGAAAAGCCTGTTCCCCTGATGACGCTTTTTATCTTCCCGGCTTGGTCAAGCTCCATTCGCATCAATCCTGATCGTTTCCATCCGGAGGTATTAACAACTTCGATCTGATCACCGTTTTCTGCTTTGCCAAGGTTCTTTTCCAGCAGGTCCCTGCTCATCCTGTCGGCATTATCGGCATAGCCCTTCTTGATATCCCACTGCTCTACAGTCATTTGATTCTCGGGGTCGGTGATGCTGCACCATGCTCCCCAGGTGTGCTCGGAATACAGAAGTGTATTTTTCCAGGCCTTCTCAAAATCATCGACCGGGTATTGAGATCCGGGCGACAAAGCATACAGTGCTTCGGCCTGCGTTAGCCTGTCGGAGCTGTTCCTGTTCATTGCTGTTTCCAGGGCCGATGATCCGGCTCCATCTTCCCAGTAGGGTGTCCAGTCGCCGCTATACTCTTTAAGCTGATCGCCGTATTTTTCTTCGAAAGCCCTGAAAGCTTCACCGGTGGAGGAGATAACGAAACGGGGCCAGGTATGCTTCTCATTCCAGTCCTTCGCGAAATCTGAGATCTGCTTTTCAGGCACGGCATTATCACCATGACCGCTCCAGCGCATATAGGCGATGTCGTAGGGGTAATCCATCTTCTCCAGCTGATCGAGGAAATCGTTGGCATGCGCATCATTCAATTCCGGGATGGTGTGCGACCAGGCGTATCCCTTGAAGGGTATCCACACCAGTACTTTCTCTTTTCCTGATGGTGAAAGCCAGTAGAAGGGTTTGTTTTCCCACTTGACCAGTATGTCGCCGATCCTGTCGAAATAGTTAGGTGCCACAGAGAAATATTTGATACCAGCCTGGGCCATGGCGGTAACCGTTCCCCAGGTATATCCGGGTACATCACTGATCATGGCAGCATCAACCACGGCGCCTGTTTTTTGTGCTAGCTTGGTCGAGTAGCGGAAAAGCCTGAGCAATTCTTCTGGTCGGCACAGCCCGGTCAACTCATTGAGATACATCCCATTGAGAGATATCCATCCCTTCTGTAGTGCCTCCAGGAATAGATCCTGCTCCTCTTTGTCCAAACGGTTTAGATAGAGGTCGGCAGCCCAGGATACCTCCACATTCCATACGAAACGGGCGCCATCAGGATAATCCTGTGTTTCCTGTGCATACCGAATCCCCGTCCTGAGATTTTCCACCTGCTTGTCTTCGATAGCCGTTTGTATATCTGTGTATCCAATATCCGTATGAGAATGGGGGAGGATATAAATGGTTCTATGGCCGCTTGGCTTAACATCACCATCGATACTAGCCAGTGTGCTGTTATTTTCTTTCACTACACAGCTGAATGTCTGATCAGAGAGAATTTCAGGGATAGTGCATTTATATTGGTGTATCCCGGGTAGCAGGCTGATGGACAGGTGCTTTTCGTTGTTATACCAAAGGCTCACATCTTTGGGCGGGCCTGCATATTTCAATTCCACAGAGAGATTCTGTACCGTTTTGTTTCCTGATGTAAAAATCGACGGTTCAATATTGCAGGAACTGATATTCAGAAAGTTTTCCACCGCTTTGGATTTTATCCCGGATGGAGTTTCCATCCTGATAGCATCGTATAAGAACCAACTCCCGCTGGCATTGATGATATCCAACTCATTATTGCCATTCTTCAGGAGGCTGGTCGGGAATTCAAACCGACAGTCAAAATTTTTACCCTTTTCCGGACTACCATTAATAGATTCATCACCACCCCCTTTGGGAAGTTTCTGCTCAAATATCTCATCATTTATCCTGATCTTAACAGAGCCGGGATTAGTATTATGGGTGTCAACCATATTTATCGTTAGTGTGCAATTTCCTGTCGATTGCCTGGTGTTGGAAATACCAAAAAAGATAGAGAAGGAATGAACCTGACTTCCGGCCCACCCATCGCCCGGACCGGGATGAACATAAGGCCAATCAGTGGCAATATTGGAGATACCTGTTATGAAGAAACCGTCGGATTCAAACTTATCATAGTCGGATGGAGCATTGGCAAACTCCGAAACATCATGATCCTTCGTACCCATCTGCCAGAGGAGGTTCTGAGCATTTAACTGTGTGGTACACAAGGTGATCAGGAGTATTGAAAAAGCAGTCTTGAAGTAGCTGGTTAACATTGCCATGGTTCATTGGGTTTGGATAGGCAAAATACGGTTAATTCGTCAATGAGGCAATGTGGCAATTTTATTGAATTTCTTACAATTTGGGAATCAGATTCCAATACTGTAAGCTTATTATGTAATTAAGTAAATACAGATCAACTTTATTCTTGGCGTGATAATACCCGGCATGAAATTCAAGGTTGAATAAATTTTAGCTCCGATAATTCCTGGCCTATTTGGTTTATTCCAGAAAGAATTTTTTTTGTTTGTGAATTTGAAGGTTTCTTTCTACCCTGAACATATTGAGATAAAAGGGTAGGATTCATCCCGATCCTGTCGGCAAGAAATTTTGAATTTAGTACCCTATAATATTTAAAGAACTGTTCGAAATCTATTTCGAATTTTATGTCTTCATTGGTGATTTTAAAGCCTTCTTCTTCAAAGTACAGGTCTGCTGCTTCAAATGCATTCTCTATGAGTTCAGCAATAGTTTTAGCAGTGGTATATATTGGATATTTATCGGCATAGGCAGAAAAACCAGTGTCGGTTTTTTCCAATATCATTATTATTTTCTTTTTTATTTTATTCATAATCAACTACCTATTTTAGATCTGCATCCTTTCTTATCTTATTTTCCATTCCTTTACCAAGTTCATGAGACCCATGATTTGGGAAAATCAAAACCCCTGGCTTTGTGTTATGTCTAAGTTTAATATGGGATCCACTTTGACTAACTGTATACCAGCCATCTCTCTTAAGAATCCTGAGTAATTCAGAACATTTCATATATAATGGGCGTTAGCAAAGGTAAATAATTATTTACCTAGTGTCAATAGTTTTGACGGTTATAATGAGAAATTTTCAGCTTTCTATTAATATAGATGCCAAACAGAATGTGAAATGGAAAAATTGGAGGCAATTAATGTGCTGGTGGATGTGATTATTGGTTATTCTATAGCATCGGGCGGTGAAATCTGAATTAATTTGTCAAACAGATCAGTTTTAGCTACAAATTTTGGTGTGTCCCAACCTTTTTCCTGATTAATCTTAACCAAGCCAAAATATTCAAGGAATCTATCAAAAGTTCGGATGGAATAGCAATTGGAAGTATATCTTTCTAAAGTAGTGTATGATGGTACTACTGCATCTTGAATAAACTGAGGAAAGGCCTTAAAATACTTGTCAGAGTAGAATGTATGAGCTTGTTTTTCGTGGCCGTATTTCGACATTAATATCAATGAAAATCCAAAACCCAGCTGACCAATTTTATTCTCCCCATATCCATCAAAATATGCCCAATTGAACTTGCTTGTAAAAATATTGATTATCAGACTTAAAAATTTATAATCATCCTGAATTATTTTTTCACCTTTTTTTGTGAGACTAAGCTTGTTGTTTCTTTTTTTGGTAAGGCCTGAGATCTCGAGAAGGATCCTTGGCAGATGGATAGTCATTGAATCAGTTTCTTTATACAATTTTGATATGCCGGATTCAATATGCTTATCTTTCATAAAGCCCTGACTGTAAATATCGGCAACAACCTTAACTGGAAGAAAGCCCAGTTTTGTCAGCTTGAGCTCTTTATGTTCGGCCAGCACATTTGCCAGATACTTTACCTGATTAAAAATCGGGATATTTCTGTATTCTGCTTCAGTAAGTTTCTGCAGTTTAATTGGGCTGTCATCATTAAACGTATAGTAGAGGATGAAATGCATCTCATGAGGTGAGTACCCTTCAAAATCTTCAGCAGGATATTGATCTGGTAGTATATTTGATCCTGCATAGCAACCATAATCCTTTCTGGCCAGGAGTTCGTTTGCTGTTTTCTTACTGAAGCTCAAAGGATTAAATGCTCTTCCCAGCCAATTAATATACCCCTCATATTCTTCATGGCCGGGCTGTTCCAGAATTTTTACCATTTCTAAATATCCCGGTATTCCACCGCAATCCTCAGGCGGGCAATTCATTCTTCCACCTATGCACACCGGGTAATATCTATCTGCTTCAGCAGGTAATATTCGCTCTAGCAATAATTCATGCTCCCAACAATCACCAAAATCATACTCATAGATAATCCTGTCATTTTCCTTTTCTAAGAGGTTGGAGATAGTCATTCCTTTATAATCGACATTGTCCATTTCTTCCCAGGAATCATCATCAGGCATTCTCAAAGTGTAAAAAATTCTGTCTTTAATAAACTGATGTAGATGGGAGTTTGTCCATCCCATGGTAGTTTGGAGAACCTTGTGCAGATCAGAAAGAAGCATGTTAGAAGGGATCAGAATCCTTCTCCATATTCCTGGTTTTGACCTTAATAGTTCGATTTGTATTTGGTAGATTTCTTTTGCCATGGCTCGAATTTAAACAATCTAAAAACAAACTTGAATCTAATCAAATATTTCAGGAGGAGCAATAATTTAATATGTTTGCGTCAATGGCGTAATTTGTCAATGTGCTGATTGATTTACTGATATGTCAATTAGTGTTTGTTTCAAGGTTTGATAAATTTTAGCTCTGATAATTCCTGGCCTATTTTGTTTATTCCAGAAAGAATTTTCTTTGTTTGTGAATTTGAAGGTTTCTTTCTACCCTGAACATATTGAGGACGGGGAATGGGGAGTTTACGGAGACGAAGCAAATGGTGGTTCAGTAGAAATCCTACCTACATTTTACCTGTTCCATCCGGTCCCGGATCTCCGCTTCGCTACGTCAGGCCCCGATACGCTTCGCTATCGGGATCTTCGCTTCGCTACGAAATGACCTTTTCATTTGAGTTGCATTGTTGGTAGTCTGCCCTAATCATTGATTTAAATAATTAGCGGATACCCGAAAATGCCTACCTTTGGTTATCATTGTTCTATCCAAATTCTATGACTATGAACTCTAGCACCAGATTGACATCAAGATTATTCATTCTTTTTTCCTTTTCAGTCATTTTTATTTTTGCCCCGATGACTGGCTGTAATATTGAACCGGAGACCCGATCTATTTCTGCCGAAAACATGACGGGCGAGAAAGGGAAGGGAGGCATGGCCATACCCAATCCATCTGAGGAAAAGCCTGCTGCGTCAGCACGTGCGGCGGATGACCTCGGTCAGGGATGGAAAGTAAAGCCTTTTTTACGGGTAAATGCGGGAGAAACAGTTACTCTGATGGATGTGGATGGTCCGGGTGAGATCCAGCATATATGGATGGTTGAAGGTTTGCATCGTTCGAATATTTTAAGATTTTATTGGGACGACGAAACTATACCTTCTGTTGAGGTTCCTGCTCCTGATTTTTTTGCTGTGGGAAACGAGCAGTTTGGCAGGGTGAACTCTGAGGTGGTGACAGTCAATCCCCGGAATGCGTTAAACTGCTTCTGGACAATGCCTTTCAGACGTCATGCCAGGGTGACTTTTACCAATGAAGCTGATACAGATCTTACTCTTCTGGCTTTCCAGATTACCTATACATTGAAGCCTGTTGCAAAGAAGGAGCAGTATTTCCATGCTCAATGGCGCCGCGCCAATACATCAGGTCAAAACCCTTATGTAATATTGGACGGAGTGAAGGGGAAAGGGAGGTATATGGGTACTTTTCTTGCCTGGACTCAATTGACATCCAAGGGTTGGTTTGGCGAAGGGGAAGTGAAATTTTTTATGGATGGAGATACTAAATTCCCAACTATCTGCGGTACCGGCACTGAGGATTATTTCCTTGGTAGTTATGGATTTGCGGAACCATATACCACCGCGTATGCAGGTACAACCCTGCCTTACACAACCGAAGATGAATTGCCTATATACTGGAGCTTGTACCGCTGGCATATTAAGGATCCGGTATATTTCAAAAAGGATCTTAAAGTGACCATGCAGGCCCTGGGTTGGGGGACAGACGGTAAATACCGCTTGCTCAATGACGACATAGCCTCGGTGGCCTACTGGTATCAGACTGAGCCACATCAGGTTTATCCTATATTGTTGCCACTTGAGAAGCGCAGGCCTATTAAGTAAAATCCTACCTACATTTTACCTGTGCCATCCGATCCCGGATCTCCGCTTTGCTGCGTCCGGGATGACGTTTTCATTTTAGTTATATTGTTGATGATTGCTCTTTTTCGTTATTCCGCAAGCTCGCCACTAGGTTCCTGCTTTCGCAGGAATGACGTTTTCATTTTAGTTATATTGTTGGTAAGCCCTAACCGTCATCCCGGGCGAAGACCCGGGACCTGGTGGCGTGCTTCCTCAGAAACAATAGCGCAAGCTGTCCGAATTTATAAATTCAAACAGATATCATTTTCATAACTTGAAAAGGAAAGGTATTTTTAAGATGGAAAACTCCAAATATCCTGAACCTATGAAAAGAGTTGTTTTTACCCTGGTGCTTATTTCATTCATTTTTTCAAATTCCTACGCCCAGCAAAAAGTTGAGCCTTTAATGACAACTACGTGGCAAACTTTTGAATGGCCTTTGAATGCTGCTTTTCCTGCTTGTAGTTCTGATACTTATGGGGCTGTGAACGGGCATCTGGGTAATTCTTGCGGGCCTACGGCAATAGCAAAGTTGCTTCACTATCACCGTCATCCTGTGCATGGCGAGGGTGCTTATAGCATGACTGATAAGTTTGGGATTAATCATTCTATAGATTTTGAGAATACTTATTATAAGTGGAATCTGATGAGGGATATGTTTTATTCATCGACTTCGGAAAGTATATATATGCCTACTGCTGAGCTGGTTTATCATGCCTACGTTATGATGGAGGATCCTGATAATACCGGTCGGAGTATTTATGATGTTTGCAATATGTTGAAGAAACATATGAGGTATAACAGTGCCGCATATGTGGCTTATCGCTTTGATTATACCAGAGAGGATTATATAAATCTTTTGAAGAGCGAGCTGGATACCGGTCGGCCCCTTTTAATTGAAAGCTGGTCATCTACCAGTACTCCTCCCGGGGAAAGTGGCAACCATGCAGGGCATTACTGGAATATTGATGGCTATGATGAACAGGATCGCTTTCACGTTGTTTGGAATTGCGGCGGTTACCAGACATGGATTGATATTGATGGTCTTGACAGTCATGATTACGACGCATATTACATGTGGGCTCTTATAAAAGCCAAGCCTGATAATACGGAGAAAAAATTCGCTTTTACCCAGCCTGCAGAGGGGCATATGTTTAAGATGAATGA
>CAYXQX010000103.1:0-9937 GCA_964467485.1 uncultured Porphyromonadaceae bacterium
AAAGAAAAGGAATGATCAAGATCCAGCGAGAAATGAGTCCAACACCACAAACGCCCCGACTTTATTAGGTTTATCGAATCTTTTTCTCTGAATTGGTAGTCGTTATAACTATTAACCTGATTGTCAGCACTGCCGGTTATTTCTGCTGCTTCACCTATACGTTTGCCTGATCCAACATCAGTTGTGAGGAAATAATAGGAATAGTTGGAATACTGATTGAGGTTGTGAATAAACATTTTATCTGTGGGGCTATAAGTCCAGCTTACAGGCCCCTGGGCATAAAAGAGAAGGTAATCACCCGAGTTAAAATCTTCATCTTCTCCTTTATATATATATACTGGATTCTCTTTTAAATCATCCTTCTTTGGTAAGCTTGAATCAAAAGACAATTGTTTTCCTCCATTACCAAATATCCTGATATCCGACGGATTGGAAATACCCATAGAAAGCAGGTCGTCGTAACTTATTTTATGGATACCTGTTTCAGAAACCCTGATTTTATACCACTCACCCGATGCCAGTACCGATTGATTTGCATAGCTGCGTTTTTCATTCCCCGATTTGAGCAGCTTGGCTTGTGTGTTTGCTTTTTTTGGAACCGGGACAAAGGATATCAGTCTCTCTATCTGACCGGTATTTTTGTTCCTCCTGATTGGCAGAATTTCGTAGCTGAGGAAGGCCGTTTTTCTGGATATTTGTCGATTTACCTCTATCTCAATGCTTTCAGGAATATTTTTCCCGCGGATAAGGGCAGCCTGTGTGGCCGGAATTTCTTCATACACAGCATCCTTAATTTCAATGACCCAGTTGTCAGAACTGTTGCCTGTAGGTGCTGGTAGAATTCCTGTATAGAGAGGTAAGCTTCCGTGCTTTGATTTGTACACAGCTTCATCAAAAAATAATAAGCGCCTGTTTACGGCTTCCCGACTGTCTGGTGAAATAGAATTTTCGGGAACCTTATCGCTCCAGTTTAGTAACACTCTGTTAACCTGCGCATTAACCTGGGTGAGGTTAACTGAAATTAGCAGGATGCCTGCTAGTAGCACTTTATTCATTGATTTTTTATTCCAATCTAAAATCTTCATTCGAGCCTAATCTATTGCGAAAAACAAATCTAAACATCCATTCTATAACTATGCCTTTTACTGCATAATTTAATAAACGATGATTTGATTTGTTAATTGTGGAAATTAACATACACTTAACAGCAAAGATTAAAATAATCTTAAAATAATAGTCATGATTAAAAATATTTGACCAATAAGCTACGTTATCAGAGGGTTGAAAACGATAAATTTTATTAATTTCACAACGTTATTCAAGAACCAAGGCAATATGCAATGCCTATTTGTAGTTATATTTGTAAGTTGAATTAACTGATATTAGTATGAAATTCAGACTGTTTGTTACAACCTTTTTGGGTTTAGGAATCTTGCTTTTCATGTCATCATGTAGTAAAGATCAGTCCAAAAAAACTGGTTGGGCCTATAATGATATTGAAAGTGGAGGCTTTGAATACATTGCCGGCTATAACCAGGCAACCGGGCCGGGCCTGGTTTTGATAGAAGGTGGTACCTTTGCCATGGGTAGAGTTACTGATGATGTTAGATATGATTGGAATAATGTTCCCCGAAGGGTAACTGTAGGATCCTATTATCTAGATGAAACTGAAGTTACCAACACAGATTATCGTGAATATCTCTATTGGGTTAAGCGTGTATTCGCAGATTATCCTCAGGTTTATCGGGAAGCTCTTCCTGATACACTGGTATGGAGAAGCGAAATGGCTTACAATGAACCTATGGTGGATTATTATTTCCGCCATCCTGCCTATGCTGATTATCCTGTAGTTGGAGTCAGTTGGCTGCAGGCTTCCAAGTACTGTGAATGGAGAACCGACAGGGTAAATGAAATGATACTTATTAATCAAGGTATCTTAATGACAGATCCAAACCAGGGTGGAGCAAATAACTTTAACACCGATGCATATTTGGCTGGCCAGTATGAGGGCCTGGTTCGTCAAAATCTTCCTGATCTTGACCCAAATAGCGATACCCGCCATGCAAGAATGGAAGATGGATTATTCCTCCCTAAGTACCGTCTGCCTACCGAAGCAGAATGGGAATTCGCAGCCTTGGGTTTAACAGCCGAAGAAGAGTTGATCGATACAAAAAGGATGTATCCATGGAGAGGTAATTATGCACGTAATGACGAAAGAAGAAATAGAGGAGCAATTATGGCTAACTTCTCCAGAGGACGAGGTGACTATATGGGGGTATCAGGATCACTGAATGATGGTGCCGGAATATCTTCTCCTGTCAGATCCTATTGGCCTAACGACTATGGATTGTATGATATGGCCGGTAATGTTGCCGAGTGGGTGATGGATGTATACCGCCCTATGAACCTTCAGGATGTTGATGAATTCCGCCCATTTCGTGGTAATGTTTATACCATAAAAGAGAGAGATGAAGATGGCATATTTGCTGAAAAAGATTCATTGGGTAAAATTCCAACCCGACAAATGACCAGAGAAGAAAGTATTAATAGAAGAAATTATAAGCGTACCGACCTTAGGAATTATATGGATGGCGATCAGAGTTCACGCATCGATTATGCCAGCGCTGACGCCAGCGTTGATGGTAGCGAACAAGGAGAAGGAACTTCAAAAATGTATTTTGGAGGCAAAGGAACTAATCTCGAAGGAATATCTTCTCTAATAACTGATAAGTCACGTGTTTATAAAGGTGGCTCGTGGAGAGACCGCGCATACTGGTTGGTTCCGGGCGCACGTAGATACCTCGACGAAAGAGAGTCTACAGATGATATTGGCTTTCGCTGTGCCATGACTCGCTTGGGAAATCCTAGTGGCAGGTAGAAACATGAAAATATTTTTTATTTGAAAAGAGGCTTATATAGCCTCTTTTTTTTATCTTGAGCATCAGCAATTGTTAGAATGGAGATCAAAGAGTTTTATAAGCATTTCCTGAAAATCAGGATGGTCTGTACCGACAGCCGGAAAGTTGTTGAGGGGAGTATATTTTTTGCCTTGAAAGGTGAAAATTTCAATGGGAATAAGTTTGCTGTCAAAGCTTTGGAAGATGGATGTCTACTGGCTGTGGTTGATGAAAAAATTGATGTTGAGGATAAAAGGATAGTAAAAGTTCCTGATGTATTGACTTACCTTCAGGAGCTGGCTAATTATCATCGTTCCCAGTTTGATATACCGGTTTTGGCCATCACTGGTACGAATGGTAAGACCACAAGTAAGGAGCTGATTAATGCCGTACTAAGCCGGAAGTATAATGTAATAGCCACCAAAGGAAATCTTAATAACCATATTGGTGTGCCCCTTACTCTGCTGAATATCAGTGATAGTACACAGATAGCCGTTGTTGAAATGGGGGCCAATCATGTTGGTGAAATTGTAGCTCTTTGTGAAATTGCCAATCCGAATTTTGGACTTATAACAAATATTGGAAATGCTCATTTGGAAGGATTCGGATCACCTGAAATGGTGATTAAGGCTAAGAATGAGTTGTACCGTTTTATCAGCTTGAAGAAAGGAGTTGTCTTTATTAATATCGATGATGAAGTTTTATACGGTTTAGCTGAAAACCTTTCAAAGGTAACTTATGGAGTTTCTAAACTGGCTGATGTTCGTGGGACTGCTTCGGGAGATATCTTTTCCTCATTGAAATGGTGTGCTTTTCCTGATGTTGAAAATTGGTATTATGCGGACTCAAAGCTTGTAGGAGGTTTTAACTTCTATAATATTATGGCTGCTATTAGTGTAGGAACCCATTTCGGAATTGAAAAAGATTCAATTAATGAGGCTCTCGAGAACTATGCTCCGGGATTGAATAGATCACAGTTTGTCGAAACAGAAAAAAACAAAGTGATTCTTGATGCCTATAATGCTAATCCGGATAGCATGGATGCGGCAATCAATAACTTCAGGCAGCTGAATGCTGAAAGGAAAGTGGTAATTTTGGGTGACATGTTTGAACTGGGAGATTATAGTGCCAGGGCTCATGAAGATATTGTTAAAGCAATCAGTGAATCAGGGTTTAGCGAAATATATCTTGCCGGCTCTGAGTTTGAAAAAGCTGCACACAATACTTCGATGCATGTTTTTTCAGATCTACAGTCTTTGATGGATAGCATTGGAGAAAACCCTATTGAAGATTCACTTGTCCTGCTGAAAGGATCCAGGGGTATGGAGATGGAAAGGCTACTTAAAGTGCTGTAATCTGATTCTTGAGAATTTTCTTTTACCTCTTAGATAGTAATCAACAACAATACTCCGTGGATAATATCCGCTTAATGAGTAAGGCGAAACAATGTCCTTGTTAGTCCTTCTGAAATCTCTGTATCTGTTTTTCGTTTTGTAAAAAGCCAGGTGAGCCTTAATAACAGCCTGGAAACTTTTTGCTTCCCCACCAAAAAGAAATTTAATGGCAGCCAAACCGTCAAGTACCATCCTTACCAGAAGGATTCCCCAAAGATTTTTGCGAGGAAGGTTTTTATATAGTGTGAGCAAAGAATTTCTGACATTAAGAAATATCTTCCTGTGATTGCCACTGGGAAGTGTTCCACCACCAAGATGAAAAACCGTAGATTCCGGAACTGATAGTAAGCTGTAACCATTTGCTTTTAACCTCCAGCACAGATCAATCTCTTCCATATGTGCGAAATAGAATTCATCAAAAGCTCCAACCTTCTTGAAAAGGTCAGTTTTTATAAGCATACAGGCACCTGTGGCCCAAAATATTTCCCTTACTTCATCATACTGCCCTAAATCTTCTTCCACCTCATCTAATATTCTTCCTCTGCAGAATGGGACCCCCCATCTATCTATAAATCCCCCGGCAGCTCCAGCATATTCGAAAAAACCTCTATTATTATACGACCTGATCTTAGGCATTACGGCAGCAATATTATCCGGTGCAATAGCCTTACAAAGAGGCTCCAACCACCCCTCGCTAACTTCAACATCAGAGTTTAGAATTAATGTGTACTTGCTGTTTATTTTTTCGAGGGCACGGTTATATCCACCGGCAAATCCATAATTATGGTCAAGTGCTATCGTTCTGATTCTGCTTTTGTAATTTGATTCCAGCCATTCAAGGGATCCATCGGTACTACCATTATCAGCCACAACTATCCCAGCTTCCTCCTCTGATGTATGCCTGATGACAGACGGCAGGTATTGCTTTAGGAAATGCAAACCATTCCAGTTTAATATAACAATATCTATTTCTGCCATGTCTGTAAAGATAGATCCTCAGGCCGGTGTTTCCAACGTCTGTGAGACCAAAGCCAGTTTTCTGTTTGGTTTTTTATGTTTTTCTCCAGCTCTTCGATATACATTCTGGTTATATCACCCTCCTTTTCTCTTTTTGGAGAAGTGCTAATTGTTATGGCAGTTCCTTCATATCTACCTGAACCTGTTCGTAGTACTTTCATAAAAACTACAGGTAGATCGTATTTTTGAGCAATTTTCTCACCGCCGGTAAACCAAGCTGTTTCTTGATTCATAAACTTAGCCCAGAAATGGATATCAGGCTTGGCAGGTATCTGATCAGCAATTAGTAGTAGAGCCTTGGGATTGGTATTTCCTTCAACTGATCTTATTGCTCTGGCAGTTTCTCTCATCGCTATAGGTAATACTCCTTCCTTTTTTCTCATTTTAAAGGTTAAGTCATTGAAAACCTTGTTGGTTTGAGGTTTGTATACACCCAGAACATCGTAGCCATATGGCGCAATAAGAGCAGGTAGCCACTCCCAATTACCAGTGTGGCCGGCCAGAACAATAATGTTTTTTCCTGATTTTAATATTTTTTCCAGATGCTCAGGATTACTTAATACTATTCTGCTCTTCATATGATCAACAGACCAATGCATTGCTTTCAGTGATTCAACTAAAACCCTGGATAAATGGCGATGATATTTTTTGCTTAGTTCTCCAAGCTCTTTTTCGGTGATCCCCGGGAAAGATGCACGTAGGTTTTGAGTTATTATCTCCTTGCGATAAGCAATAATATAATGTAAAAAAACATAGGCAATCCAAGCTCCAAAATAGAGGATTTTGAGCGGGGGAAGGCTCAAAATCCACATTGTTATATATAGAAAACCAGTAAGAAATTTTCGCATGCTATAGAAAAACCTTTATTTGATAAATCCTTCTGAAGATCGGCTACCCCATCCCTTGTCAAAATCAAAATCGGTATAATTTTTCAATTGGGTATTTCTTCCATGAAGATCTACCTCCCAGTATTGATTGAAAATTTCGCCGCGTGCATCAGAATGTAATAGGATATACTCAGTTCCAACCAGGTGAGGATTGTAAAAGACAAAGCGTTTATTCGTTTGATCGCCCAGGGAGTAAAAATGCCATATAATATATGGGTAGGCATTTGGCTCATGCTTGTTTTCGACTACATCATTAGGTGCGCCATATTTCAACCATACGCGGCCCTGATCTGTCTCAAAACCAGGCTTAATCCTTGTTGCATATGCATCTTCTATCCGCATAACCTCATACCTATACCTGTTCCATTCTGCTTCGGGATAATCTTTGTTCCTGTTTTCCCAGAAGTTATAAAGGAATTTTTGCATCTTAACTACATCGGTCGATTTAGTTACATTATTGGCAAACTGCTTTTCCATAGGGTCACTAATAGGCATCAGACTTAATAAATAAAAGCGTAATGAGTCAACATCAGTAATTTTCTCTGCAAAGGTTGATGAGATGTCAACGCTTCCAATATCAGTGAATTCAATCTGTATACCTGGGTTGCTTCTTTGAAAAAAGATCTTGTTCATATCAATAAGCTCATTGTTTTTGTTGCGTGCTTCAACAACGAGATTGTAATTGCCACTGGCAAGATCTTTAATCGATAAAGCATTCAACAATACATTGACCGGCGCAGCTTTCTGCTTTTGAAAAAAACTATAGTCATCAAATGAAATGCTTGTCTCAAATGACTCAATATAATACTTGAAGAGGAAATCTTCTTCTGCACCAATTTTTTGATCTAGTCCATAGAGTTCGATATAGAAAGAAATATTTTTCATTCCCTGAGAGAACCAGTCTCCAACAAATGGTACCAAGTCAAAGCCACTCTTACTCAGTACATTTTCTTCTTCAGTTTTTGAAAACTTCTCAACGAACTGAAAGTCGGAGAACCTAAGGTCTTGAAGATTGTACTCAAGTGAAATCATGTCGGCCTTCTCTAATGGATCATCCTTACTATTATTGTCCTTAAGTGTAAGCTCCATTTGATAAATTCCATGAGGCAAAGGAATCCTCTGCTGATCAATGAAATTAGGCATGGCATTAGTCGTGTCTTTTACTTCTTCACTAATGAGATTGTATTTCCGGAAATCCTTTATTTCATCAGACTGCTTAAATACTATTAGTACTTCCAGAGATGCCTGAAATAAACCGTTGTCGTTGAGCTTATAAGTAGCTGAGGGACCAAATACTTTAAGATATGATTCCACATAGGGGCCTTCAGTAGGGCTAAAAAAACTCGCATGGTAGAATAAGGCTTGTAAATTCTGAGCCTTGATTGCAGGAGTTAAGAGTAAAGAAAGGGCTAGCAGAATGAGTGTTAATCGTTTCATGATGAGGCGTTTATATGAGTATTGATGTTTGGTTATTTATTGTATAATTCTTTATACTGATTATCATGGGTTTTATTCAACTGCTTAAGTTTCTGGGAGTAAACACCTTTTTCGCCAGGCCCCAGCCCAACTCTAAATGAATTTTCCGAGTAGGTTTCACTATTGTAGAAAAGGACTTTGCCTGATCTAACAACCACCTCTATATCATCCTCTCTAACAGGAGCAGAGACATGAAAAGAAGTACCGGTTACACGGATTTTAGCATCACCGGTGCGTACGATAAAAGGCCTTTCAGGATCGCTTGTAACCTTGAAAAATGCATCACCAGTGATATTGACTTGCCTGAGCTCCTGGTTAAAATCTTCAGAATAGCTTAATCGCGACCCTTTAGATAGATATACTTCACTTCCGTCGGGTAGAATAGCTGCCACAGGTTCATCACTCGTCCCGCGTACTGTGTAATCACTATTTTGAAGATTTATTATCAAGGTGGTACCTATGGCCAGTATAGCTACAGCTGCAACCCGTATAATCCAGGATCTAAGCTTAGGATTTGTATTATTGGTTTTGAGTTCGGAGGTTTTTATACTTGCCTCCAATTTTGCCCATTCCTGTTTAATCTCGGTGACATCAGGATTTACATATTCACCATTATAAATAGAATCCAGGTATTTAAGGTATTCAACATGACTTGGACTCTCATCCAGCCACTTTTGTGTGTTGGCCTTCTGCTCATTGCCAAGCTCCCCGGATAAATATTTTATCAAAATTGGGTCATTGATCATGGTATCTTTCTTTTGCTTCTGCTTATAAGACACTCATCATACAATTAACCCCCAAAGAAATTATCGATATTTTTTGAGTTTTTTTTGCAGGATTTTCCTGGCACGGTTTAGTTGGTTTTCAACCGTTTTAACTGATATACCCATTTGAAGAGCTGCTTCTTTGTGTGATATGCCCTCAAGTTGGGTAAGACTAAAGACCTGGAGAGCCCTTTCTGGCAATGAATCAATGGCATTTTTTATTGCCTCAGTAAGAAATGGGCTTATATGTGATGGGAGTTCCACCCCTGACAAAGTATCTTTTAGGCTTTCATTTTCGTAGGCTCTTTTGATCTTTTCATGCCTGATCCAGTTTAAAGCTCTGTTATTCATCGCAGTGAAAAGGTATGCTTTCAGGGAGCCTCTTATTTCAGTTTTTTCACGGCTTTCCCAAAGTTTAAGAAAAATCTCCTGAATCAATTCTTTGCTTACTTCAATATCCCTGGTTAAGCTAAGCCCATAATTCAGCAGATGACTATATAAAGATTCGAAAAGAGTTTTAAAAGCCTGTATATCTCCTTTTCTTAACTGCTGTTTTAATATGTCGTCTTGGCCTGGCAAAGAAATTTAAAAACGAAAGGTAATAAATTATTGGATCAGAACTATTTGAAATACTTTCTTATCAGATCCATGAAATCGCTATGGCATGCTCCATTTGTTCCAACGTAGTTTTCTCCGAACAGGAAATTCTGCCCACCATTGAAATCGCACACTGTACCACCTGCTTGCTTTATTAAAACGGTGCCGGCAGCTACATCCCACGGTTTTAAATGATACTCGTAAAAAGCATCATACCGTCCGCATGCAACATATGCCAGATCTATAGCAGCCGATCCAAGTCGTCTTACCCCGTGGGTGGTCTTCATAATCTCTCTCAAGGATTCCATGTATTCATTAATGCGACTAAAATCGGTATAAGGAAAGCCTGTGGCAACAAGCGATTCAGAAAGATGCTGTTTATCAGATACTCTAATCTCATTGGAGTTGAGAAACGCTGGTTTGTTCTTCTCCGCATGAAAGCACTCTTTGCTTATAGGATCATATATTACTCCAAAAATCAATTCGTTTTTTTCCTGAAGAGCTACGCTAATACAAAAGGGAGAGACACCATGGATATAATTGGTTGTACCATCCAGAGGATCAACTATCCAATTATATATGTCGCCTTTCTTGGTTGAGGTTCCTTCCTCAGCAATAAACCCGGATTCAGGCAACACCTTGCTTAATCCCTTAACTAATCTCTTCTCAGCTTCCTTGTCCACCACTGTTACAAAGTCCATTTTCCCCTTTGTGACAATCTGATCATTGCTGAGTGTATTCAACTGACTAGCAAGATATTCCCCAACCTCCTTAACAAGATCCAGCACTACAACAAACTCAATGTCTCTATAACTCATAACGAATAACGAATAACGAATAACGAATAACGAATAACGAGTAACGAGTAACGAGTAACGAATAACGAGTAACGAATAACGAGTAAC
>CAYXQX010000104.1:0-9847 GCA_964467485.1 uncultured Porphyromonadaceae bacterium
CTGTTGTGGGTGATTTAATGTATATGTTAAGCGGGCTTGGGAAGCTTGTGTGCATGGAGGAGGCAAATGGGAATATCAAGTGGGTCAGGGAGTTGTTCAGTGATTATGATGGCAGGAATCTAAGGTGGGGGATTACCGAGACTGTTCTTATTGATGGAGACGTTTTGTATTGTACACCGGGAGGAGAAAAAAATAATGTTATTGCCTTAAACAGGAATACAGGGGACTTGATTTGGACCACCGGGGGTGAATCAGAAAAATCAGGATATTGTACTCCTTTAATGATTGAGCTGCCAGATAGAAAGCTGTTGGTTACCATGACAGAGCACCATATTTTAGGCTTGGATGCAAAATCAGGAAATATGCTTTGGTCTTATCCACAGACTAATCAGTACATGGTACATGCTAATACTCCTGTTTACCATGATAGATCGCTTTTCTGTTTCAGTGGTTATGGTCAGGGAGGTGTAATGTTGAAGATCAATGAAGATGGAAGCAAGGCTGAGAAAAAATGGTTTAGTAGCATGATGGACAGTCGTATGGGAGGAGCTGTTTATTATGATGGGCATTTATTTGGTTCGGGGGATAATAGCAGGGTTTGGTTCTGTGCTGATTGGGAAAGTGGGGATACCACATATACCAGCAAGGAAATTGCGAAAGGAGTTGTAATTTTGGCTGACGAAAAATTGTATTGTTACAGTCAACGGGGTGAACTGGCTATGATAAAAGCTGATCCTGAAGGGTTTCAATTACTTGGCAAAACAAAGGTTGAATTAGGTACAGAGCAACATTGGGCTCATCCTGTGATCAATCAGGGAATACTTTATGTTCGTCATGGCGAGGTTTTGATGGCATATAAGATTAAATAGAATTGGGGATTTATTGAAATTGAATAAGCGGATTCACAATATTATTATTTACAGTGTTTTGCTGCTTGGCGTACTATGTATAAGCTGGTGGCTTACTGCTAATCCAAGTAGTGGGCTTAGTGTAAGTGAGCCAGGTATGGATAATCGTGGTGAAGGAGTTGCATTGATACAGGATGTTGCCATAGGAGAGATCTTTAATGATTTAGGTACATCTGAGAGCCAGTTACAGGAAGACTGGCCAGCATTCAGGGGGAAGGATCAGGATAATATCAGTAAGTCTAATGTTAAGTTAATTGATAAATTTAATGATACTATTCCTGATTTAATGTGGTCAGTTGAGTTGGGTGAAGGTCATGCCGGGGCAGTTATTTACGATGGGATAGTTTACATCCTGGATTATGATGAAGATGAGGGAGCTGATCTTCTCAGGAGCTTTGATCTGCTTAGCGGGAAAGAGCTTTGGCAGCGGGGTTATCATGTACATGTTAAGAGAAATCACGGCAAATCGCGAACTACTCCGGCAGTAACGGAGAAGTATATTGTTACGATGGGACCCAAGGCTCATGTGATGTGTGTTAATCGTGAAGATGGTTCATTACGGTGGGGGCTTAATATAGAGAAGGATTATCAGACGGAGATTCCTATGTGGTATACCGGTCAGTGCCCACTGATAGATGAAGGTGTTGCCATCATAGCCAGTTGTGGTAATAGTTTGATGTTAGGTATAGACTGCGAATCGGGCGAGATATTATGGGAAACTCCTAATCCCAAGGGATGGAAAATGTCGCATGCATCTGTCATGAAAATGGAATTTGCAGGGAGGAAGATGTATGTTTACAGCGCTATTGGAGCAGCCTTTGCTGTTGCTGCTGAGGGGTCGGAAAGGGGGCAGATACTTTGGGAAACAGAAGATTGGAGGCATGATGTTGTTGCCGCTTCACCGGTTTGTATGCCGAAAGGTAAGATATTTTTGAGTGCTGCATATGGAACGGGTTGTATGGCTTTACAGCTGAAGGAATCTGAGGGTAAAATAATTGCTAATATTGTTGATGAGTACAAGCCCGGGGAGGGATTTGCGGCTGAGCAGCAGACTCCGGTTTATTACCAGGGACATCTATTCAGTATACTTCCCAAGTATGCTGCATCATTAAGAAATCAATTTGTATGTGTTGATCCATCCAATTACCGGCAAATGGTATGGACCAGTGGGAAGAGTGCAAGGTTTGGGCTTGGTCCTTATATTTTAGCTGATGGTAAGTTTTTCATATTGAGCGATGAAGGGGTTCTTACAATTGCCAGAGCCAGCACAGATAGATATATTGAACTTGATAAAGTGAAGGTTTTTCCTGATGGTCATGATGCCTGGGCTCCGATTGCAGTTGCCGATGGATATATGGTTCTGAGAGATTCGAAAAAGATGGTTTGTATAAGGTTAAAATACGAGGGTTAGGCCATGCAAAAAAAACTTATTTATGCTTTTCTGGGACTTATTACCATAATTATTGTAGCTATTGTTGTGCTTGATATTCTTGGTTCCAGACCGGAGAAAAGAGGTGATAATCCTTTCTCCTTGAATGTAGATGAATTCAGGGATGTTGATCCTGAGCTTATACTGTATGATGAAACCAAGAACCTGAAGTTACAGTCGGGAGAATACCGGGGAATGGATATTTCGGGAGATCAATTATTTGTCATCTCTGATAATTACTTACAAGGTATAAGTACCTCCGGGCAAGAGCTCAGAAAGTTCAGTTTACCAGAATCGCCAAGAGCAGTTCTCGTAGATGGTGATAGGGTTTATATTGGTTTTTTAAATTCGGTTTCCATTTTTTCTTTTGAAGGAGATTTGTTATCGGCATTCCAGCCCATTAATGATAGTGCGGTTGTAACTAACATGGCTATTGTAGGTGATCATTTATTTGTAGCTGATGCCGGAAACAGGCAGGTTTTGAGATACACTTTGGAGGGGGAGCTTCTTGGTCGTTTTCATGGCAAGAAGGAATCTAATGATCATCACGGGTTTATTGTTCCCAGTGCCAATTTTGATTTGGTCAATAATGATGATGAATTATGGGTTGTAAACCCCGGCATGCACACCTTAGAAAATTATTCAGAAAGTGGTGAATTAAGGGGATATTGGGAGAGTATTTCAATGACTATTGAAGGTTTTGGCGGATGCTGTAATCCGGCAAGGATATCTGTGTTACCTACGGGGCAATTTGTAACTTCAGAAAAAGGCTTAATCAGGGTGAAAATATATGACCAATCAGGTAAATTTGCAGGAGTTGTTGCGGCCCCGAAGAAATTTGATGAGGGTGGTCATGCCCCGGATATAGCTGTGTCTGATGAGGGTGTAATATACGCACTTGATTTTGATAGGGATATGATACGAATCTTTGAAGAGAAGTAATCATGGACAGGAAGGATTTTATTAAGGATACAGGTCGATGGACTATACTGGCTGTTTTAGCAGGCATGGTTTTTTTTATGATACGCAACAGGAAAGTGGAGCATAATTATTCATGTGCGGAAAATAATTTCTGCAAGGATTGCAGCAAATTTGGCACATGCCGTTTGCCCCAGGCAAAAGAACAATCTTGATATGGGTAAGAAAAAGAATTTTAACAGGAGAGAGTTTATTGATCAAGGCATGCGACTGACATTATTGCTTGCAGTTGGAGGAGTTAGTGGGCTTTCTGCGATCAATGCTTCGGGCAAGGGTTATGTTTGGCAGATTGATCCATACAAATGTACCCAGTGTGGAAGGTGTGCCACTGCCTGTGTTAAAACTCCCTCTGCCGTTAAATGTGTGCATGCCTTTGATGTTTGCGGCTATTGTGACTTATGTGGAGGATATCTTAAGCCCGGTTCCAATGCAAGAGATACGGGAGCTGAGAATCAACTTTGTCCTACAGCTGCTATTGAAAGAAAATTTATTGAGGAACCATATTATGAATACATAATTAATGAGGAGCTATGTATTGGTTGTGCCAAATGTGTTGAAGGCTGTACCTCTTTTGGAAACGGTTCAATGCAGTTGCAGATCAGGCATGACGAATGCTTGAATTGCAACGAATGTGCTATTGCCAGAGTATGTCCTGGAGAAGCAATATCAAGAGTTCCGGCAGACCAACCCTATATGATAAAGGGCCAATACAATCCTCAGACTTAAACCAAAACTGTGAGAAACAAGTATCTCAGGATCATATTATTAGTTTTCAGCCTGGTAATTTCAGGAAATTTGTATTCTCAAAACAGGTTTCCGAAGCCGGAGTTTGAAACAGGTTATGTTCAGCCTTCACCAACAACACCTGAGCCACGGGCTTTTGCTTTAGAGTATTTTGATGTTATAGTTCTGGTGGCTGTTCTTCTGCTTGTTAGTTTCTTTATTTTCAGAAGGAGATCGCGAAAAGGGATACTGTGGACTTCGGTTTTTTCACTTGTATATTTTGGATTTATCAGAGCTGGGTGTATATGTTCAATTGGCGCTATTCAAAATGTCAGTCTTACCTTAGCTGATCCCAATTATGGGATATCGATTGCGGCTCTTCTGTTTTTTATTATCCCTCTGGTTTTTGCTCTTTTTACCGGGAGGACTTTTTGTGCCGGGGCATGTCCTCTGGGTGCTATTCAGGATTTGGTTATACAGAAGCCTATTCAGCTGCCTGTTGCACTGCAACGGGGACTTGGGATGATACCGTATTTATATCTTGGGCTTGCGGTTTTATACGCTGCTACCGGAACAGATTTTATTATATGCCGATATGATCCTTTCATTGGTATTTTCAGGATGGATGCACCTTTTGCGATGATTGCCTTGGGAATTGGCTTTTTACTAGTGGGTCTTTTTGTTGCCAGACCGTATTGTCGTTTTTTCTGCCCCTATGGAGTACTGCTCAAATGGATGTCGACATTTAGCAGGCGCCATCTCAGCATTACTCCTTCCGAATGTATTTCCTGCAAGTTATGTGAGAACTCATGTCCTTTTGATGCTATTAATGTTCCTAATCAAAGCATTGAGAAAGAAGATGTTTCAAAGAATGTTAAGCGGTTTCTTATATTTGGGTTATTGATACCTGTTTGGATGGCGCTTGGCATATTTGTAGGGCATCAATCACATGTTTTCCTATCCAAAGGACACCCCCAGGTTTATCTTGCTGAGTTACTTATTTCACATCCGGAACTTAAAGAGGATCAGGAAAATCTGGATATACAAGCATTCTTACAATCGGGAAAGTCGATGGATACTCTAGTTGAGGAGGCCAGTGCCATTAGGGATAAATTCAAATTGGGAAGCTGGATACTTGGTGCTTTTATAGGCTTGGTATTTGGCATTAAACTACTCAATCAGTTTGTATACAGGAAGCATGAGTACTATGAGCCTGATAAGGGAGATTGCTTCAGTTGTGGAAGGTGTATGGATTATTGTCCGGTTGAATCATGAAAATGATATTTGATGGAAAAGAAGGATAAGATTAAGTTATTAAGTCAGCTGACCCTGGTAGTAGGAGGGATCAGTTTTTTCATAGCAATATTATTATTGCTCAATTATTGGAATATTCAGAAAACTGATCCTCTTGAGAGTGGGGCCTTAGCCGCCTTGGTTGAGCGACTCAAAGAAGAGCCCAATAATGATGTTCTAAAAATAGAGATCAGGCAGCTCGATCTGCTAGCCAGAAAAGCTTATTTCACGAGTCATTGGCAGGTTAGAACAGGTGGGTTTCTTCTGCTATTTTCTTCGATACTGCTAATTTCTCTATTAAAGATTTTGCATGATATGAAAAAGAAAATTGAATTGCCCCCTGTAGAGACGGAGAAAAGTATGTTAGAAAGGATAGTTACACAGAGGTGGATAGGGCTTATCGGTATTTTGCTTGTTTCTGGTGCCTTGCTGGTTTCGTTTACAAGCAAAGATTACCTGGGTAAATACGAATTTTCAGTATCCGATTCTGATGAGTCAGCTGGTGTTGAAGAAGGAATTGAGCTTATAGAAATAACTAGTTCTGATAAGGGTACTATAGTTGGGGATACTCAAAATAATATTTTAGATAGTGTTGATGTAGCTATTGAGGAAGAGGTGAATGTTGAAACTGAAAGCCCTGGTGTAGAGAGCGAAGCTGAAGTTGCAGCTGTAGTTTCTGAGCTTGAAAGCGAGTCAAATAATAGCAGTATAATATTTCCTGATTTAGATGAGATAAAAAAGAACCACAATGGATTTAGGGGGCCACTTGCTCAGGGCATTTCTTATCATCAAAATATCCCTATTGCCTGGGATGGAGCTGCAGGTACAAATGTTATTTGGAAGGTTGAGGTTCCAAAATCAGGAAACAATTCCCCTGTTATTTGGGGTTCTAAGTTATATGTATCCGGAGCGGATGTTCAAAGTCGCTGGGTTTATTGTTATGACAGAAATTCGGGTAAGCTATTATGGGAGCATGAGGCCAAGGGCATTGAAGGATCGCCAGCTTCTCCTCCAAAAACTACTCCGGATACTGGTCTTGCCGCTCCTACGCTCTCCACAGATGGTGAGCGTGTGTATGCTATTTTCGGAACGGGGGATATTCTTGCCTTGGATAATTTGGGGAAGCGATTATGGGCTATGAATCTTGGTGTGCCTGACAACCATTATGGCCATTCATCGTCATTGATTTCCTGGAAGGGTAAGCTTATCGTACAGTACGACACAAATAAGACAGGCAGGTTGTTGGCTTTGAGTGTTTTGGATGGGAGTATATTGTGGGATGTGACCAGGGATGTTCAGATATCATGGTCTTCTCCGGTATTGGCTGAGATAAATGGTAAATACCAGATTCTAACGAGTTCGGCGCCTGATGTTATAGGTCATGATTTAGAAACGGGGAAAGAACTTTGGAAAGTAGAGTGTTTGATGGGAGAGGTTGGACCCTCTGTAGGTTTTGCGGATGGTTTGGTTTATCCTTCCAATGAATACGCCAGGATGGTTGCAATTAAGCCTGGAGTATCTGGGGCGGAGATCGTTTGGGAGCAGGATGAGTACTTGCCCGAAGCCTCCAGTCCTGTGGTCACAGAAGGATTAATCTTTTTGGGGACCAGTTATGGTGTTTTTGCCTGCTTTGATACTAAAACCGGGGAGCTGTTATGGGAGCATGAGGGTAATTCGGGATATTATGGTTCACCCATGGCCGTAGATGGTAAGATCTATGTGATGGATATGAGTGGTACTTGCTATATTTTTGAGATTAGCAAGGAATTGAAGGTTTTAGGTGAGCCTAAACTCGGTGAGAAGTCGGTTGTAACCCCTGCATTTGCAGAGGGCAAGATATACCTCCGGGGGTCGAAATATTTATATTGTATAGGGGACTAGAAGGAGGGTGATGAATATAGATTTCAAGGAGGATATAAAAGGTATATTAGCACAGACGGGTCGTAGTAAATCTGATGTCATCCCGATACTTCAGGCTATACAGAGCAGGTATAATTTTCTACCTGAGGAGGCTTTGCGTGAAGTATGTAACAGCACAGATATCACAGCCGAGAGTATCACCGGTGTTGCTTCTTTCTATTCGCAGTTCCGTATGGAGGCTGCAGGAGAACATATCATAAAGGTATGTGTAGGAACTGCCTGTCATGTTAAGGGGGCCGGTTTGGTACATGATGCATTCAGGAGAGAATTGAAGTTGGAGGGTAATGATGATACGGATAAAGCCAGGAAATATACTATTGAAAAGGTAAGCTGTTTGGGTTGCTGCACGCTTGCTCCGGTTGTTCAGATAGATAATATAACCTATGGTCATGTTTCCACAGATCAGACGGCCAGTATCATTAAAGATTTTGAGAAGCACGGGGCATCACAGAAGAAGAAAATATTCAAGACTGGTGATGGAAAGGAGATTGAAGGCGAAATTCGAATAGGACTTGGTTCGTGTTGTGTTGCAAGTGGTAGTGAGGAGATACGCGATGTGATTGAGGAGGTGGTAAGGCATAATCATTTGAATGTTAAGCTAAAGCATGTGGGTTGTGTTGGTATGTGTCACCAAGTGCCTTTAGTAGAGATTGTTCCAAGCAATAAGGAAAGCAGCTTATATGCTAAGGTAACTCCTGATAATGCCAGGAAGATTGTTGAGAAGCACTTTAAGCCTAAGGGCTTGCTCCCCAGGTTGGCGCGAGGTGTAACCAGAATTGCAGAAAACATACTAGATGATAGGAATTGGGATGGGATTGAAAGATATTCTTTGGATGTACGAGAGAAGCCGGTGACTTCTTTTTTGGGTAAACAGATACCCATAGCCACTGAGCACAGAGGTGGCATTAACCCGATAGATATTGATGAGTATATAGAACGTGGAGGATTTTCGGCTATTAAAAAGGTGCTTAATGGAATGTCTCCTGATGAAGTGATTGCGTTGGTCAAGGATAGTGGTATGCGCGGTCGGGGTGGAGCAGGTTTCCCAACAGGTCAAAAGTGGGAGCTTGTAGCGAAGCAGCGATCTAAGCCTAAGTATTTGATTTGCAATGGCGACGAGGGTGATCCGGGGGCCTTTATGGACAGGATGATACTTGAATCTTATCCGTACCGGGTGATTGAAGGGATATTGATTGGAGCCTATTCCATAGGTGCTGATCATGGATATATTTATCTGAGAGCTGAGTACCCACTTGCTGTTACCCGGATTGCTCAGGCTTTAGAAGTATGTAGGGAAAAGGGTTTTATTGGAGAAAACATTTTCGGGAGTTTATTTTCCTTTGATTTGCAAATGTATCAGGGGGCAGGGGCATTTGTTTGTGGAGAAGAATCAGCTTTGATTGCTTCTATTGAGGGGAATCGGGGTTTTCCGAGTGTAAGGCCGCCCTTCCCTGCAGAAGAGGGCTTGTGGGGAGCACCCACGCTTGTCAATAATACAGAAACATTTTCCCAGATTCCCTTTATTCTCCGGAATGGAGCTGAACGATTCAAGGCCATTGGTACAGAAAAAAGCAGGGGAACAAAGGTATTTGCTTTAGCAGGCAAGGTGGCACGCGGAGGATTGATAGAAGTCCCCATGGGAATCACTATTAGAGAAATTGTTGAAGAGATTGGAGGAGGAGTAGCAGATGGGCATACATTCAAAGCGGTGCAGATTGGAGGGCCATCCGGAGGTTGTATACCGGCTTCATTAGCTGATACACCTATCGATTTTGAGTCTCTTGGAGGAGTAGGAGCCATGATGGGATCCGGGGGCTTGGTTGTTCTGGATGAAAGGGATTGCATGGTGGATATCGCCAGATATTTTCTGTCGTTCACCCAGAATGAGTCGTGTGGTAAATGCACCTTCTGTCGTGTGGGGACTAAACGGATGTTGGATATCCTAAATCGATTGTGTGAGGGTAAGGCCAAAAAAACTGATCTGGATGAATTGGAGAAGTTGTGTGTTTGGGTTAAGAAAGGAAGTTTATGTGGATTGGGGAAAAGTGCTCCCAATCCTGTGTTGACAACTCTAAAATATTTTAGGGAAGAGTATGAGGCACATTTGGATGGTGTTTGTCCAACGGGCAAGTGTTCATCACTTATTGAATACAGTATTGATGATCAATGTATTGGATGCACATTATGTGCACAGAAATGCCCGGTGGATGCAATTCCCTTTACACCCCATGAGCAGCATGTTATCAATACTGAGTTATGTATAAAATGTGACAGCTGTCGACAGGTTTGTCCGGTGGATGCAATAAGGGTAGGATGATGGAAAACGTTAATATCAGGATAAATAATAAGGAATATTCTGTACCAGCAGGATTTACGGTGCGTCAGGCAGCTGCTCAGGCAGGTTTAGATATACCAGTGATGTGTGACAATGAGGAGGTTGAGCATTTCAGCTCCTGCATGGTATGTCTTGTTAAGGATGCTCACAACGGTCAACTTTTTCCCTCGTGCTCCATGATTGTTCAGGAGGGTATGGATGTAATTACTGAAGATGAAGAAATTCTTGGTATAGAAAACGCCAATATCAATATAAGCTCGA
>CAYXQX010000105.1:0-9805 GCA_964467485.1 uncultured Porphyromonadaceae bacterium
GATTGATGTCGGCCTTCATCTCTTGATCTCCTTTTGCATCTTCAGATACATAATGAGCTATATTCCATAGCAGGGATTTAGGAGTGGTATCATTATGTTGTACCTCAAAATAGTTGAACCTTATCTGCAGGAGATAAATACGGGCATTGGGAGCTGATCTCCACTCAGTCTCAATTACGCCTGTATATTGAGAAAGAGGTAAGGTAAATCTTTCATCGGAAGATGGTTTAATTATCCTGATCTTATCAACCAGCTTGGTCCGGGCTACTATTGAATCTTCTTTTCCAGGTATAGCGATTTTAAGTCTGTACTCGCTGGATCCGTCGAGCTCGTTTGTATTGGCGAAAACACGGTTGGGTTCATGTGCAAAAATGCCCGGATCCCTTGGTATAGAGTCTGTTTCCTCGAATTCCAGGCTTTCTCTGTATTCTCCATCACGCCACCTTTCAATTATTACTTTAGCTTCCGGATAATAGATCGAATCGGCTATTGATGCCATGTCATAGGCATTCATCTCTCCGGCAAATGATTTCTCCAAACGGAGATAATGAACAGAGTCATTCTGGTTAAGTATGCAATATACTACTGGTATATCTTCATACGGGGCCTGAATGTTCATGTCATTATTACATGCGATGCCCGTAATAATAAGTGCAAGAATCAGTATTTTTTTCAAAGCTATAATTAAACTCCTAAGATATTACCTAATAAATAACCAGCAAAATTATCTGTCAAAATTAGTCATGCGAAAAGAATTTGTAGCTTTGCCCTGTGGTATAGAGTATGTGCCGCGGGAAACATAAATATCTTATTATGTCTTTACATAGCCAGGTTAGAAAAGTAACTACTCATGTTCTGAATGAGATGAAGCTCAGAGGTGAGAAAATTGCAATGCTTACAGCTTATGATTTTTCAATGGCCAGAATACTTGATTCAACCGGTATTGATGTTATTTTGGTTGGTGATTCTGCCTCAAATGTGATGGCTGGACATGAAACGACGCTCCCAATAACACTAGACCAGATGATCTACCACGCCGCTTCGGTGGTTAGGGCAATAAACAGGGCTCTCGTGGTAGTGGATCTTCCATTTGGAACCTACCAGGGTAATTCGAAAGAAGCCCTGACTTCCGCAATACGTATAATGAAGGAAACTGGAGCAGCTGCCGTGAAAATTGAAGGGGGACAGGAGGTTCTTGAATCAGTTGGAAGGATATTGTCGGCCGGTATTCCTGTAATGGGGCATCTTGGCTTAACTCCTCAGTCTATTCATAAATTTGGAACATATGTTGTTCGTGCAACTGAAGAGGATGAAGCAAAAAAACTTATCCGGGATGCTCACTTACTGGAGGAAGCAGGATGCTTCGCTGTTGTTCTGGAAAAAATCCCGGCAACCCTGGCAGGAAAAGTTACAACTGAGCTATCTATACCCACTATTGGTATTGGTGCTGGTAGATATGTGGATGGACAGGTTTTGGTTCTTCATGATATGCTTGGTATAACTCAGGATTTCTCACCAAGATTTCTTAGACGCTATCATAACTTATTTGAAGAAATCAAAGGAGCCGTGGGAAATTATATTGATGACGTCAGGAACAAGGACTTTCCAAGCGAAAAGGAACAGTACTAGTAAGACTTGAGACGTAAGACGCAAGATGCTAGACACAAGACACAAGATGCAAGACACAAGGCACAAGGCCAAGGATCCAAGAGAGATGAATGACATAGATGTTTTATACGAGGATAATCATTTAATAGTAGTCAATAAGGCTGTGTCTGATTTGGTTCAGGGGGATCGTACCGGAGATATATCTTTGGATCAGAGAATTAAGGAATACATAAAGAAGAAATATAATAAACCCGGTGATGTTTATCTTGGGGTTGCGCATCGTCTTGACAGGCCAGTTACGGGAGCAGTAATTTTTGCTAGAACCAGTAAGGCCCTGGTACGCTTGAATAAGATGTTCCAGGAGCAGGAGATAAAAAAGTTTTATTGGGCAGTTGTAAAAGACAGGCCTGAGATGGAGGAGGCTGAACTGGTGAATTTTCTTAGGCGTAATCCGGATAAAAATAAATCCTTTGTCTCGCAAACCAGCAAAAAAGATGCAAAGGAGGCTCGCATGAAGTACACTCTTAAGGGAGTGACAAATAATTATTATTTCCTTGAAGTTGAGTTGTTTACTGGTAGGCATCATCAAATAAGATGCCAGCTTGGACACATTGGAAGCCCTGTTAAAGGTGATATGAAATATGGTTTTCCCCGATCAAATAAAGGAGGCGGAATCCACCTGCATGCAAGGCAGGTTACATTTATTCATCCGGTAAAAAAGGAGCTGCTCACCATACTAGCCAATCCTCCCCGGGAGCCATTATGGGATGAGTTTTTGCTACAGGCTGGTGATTCACCAATTAAATTTTAATGGCAACAGGGGATCTATTGATCTTACCATGTGCAATTTATCTTTTCCAAGCATCCAAACCTCATAATCCTGCTTAAAACGGTCTTGAGTTTCCATCATTACTTGCCTGCAGGCACCGCATGGATATACAGGGGAGTTCGTCAATTGTCCTTTATCAAAGGCTGCTAAAACCATCCTTCTTACAGGTATATCAGGGTAATTGGCGTTAGCGTAAAACAATACTGTTCTTTCAGCGCAAAGTCCCGATGGATAGGCTGCATTCTCCTGATTATTAGCAGATAATATTTCCCCGTTGTTTAATTCTACAACGGCTCCTACCTGGAATTTTGAATATGGAGAATATGCTTTTTTGGCGGCATCTTTTGCTAATACTATAAGCTTGGAAATATGGGGATCCAGTTTATTAAAATCAGAAATTTCTTCAAAAAAGTAGTTAAGTTCCCTGGTGGACATGTAATTATGTTTTTTCAAATGTACAAAAAATCATAAGGCAAATGTTAATTGCCTTTTTTCATTATTTTAGCGGTCTGTATTAATTCCTCCATACCTTTATGATATCTGTATCTCCGGCTTTAATTAGAAAAATTCATCTACTGGTTTTGTTATGTGCCGGCTTTATCCTTTATGCTCAATCGGCACAAGCTCAGAAGGTTTTAGCCAGGGCTTCCTATATTGAGAAGTACTCCGATCTTGCTGTGATGGAGATGAAGAGGTCGGGTATTCCGGCAAGTATTACCATGGCCCAGGCAATACTTGAATCAGACCTGGGCAGAAGCGACCTGGCTACAGTGGCAAATAACCATTTTGGAATAAAATGTCATGTCGGTTGGGAGGGCATGAAGTTTTATTATGACGATGATGAGAAGGATGAGTGTTTTAGGGTTTATAAAAATGCTGAGGGATCTTTCAGGGATCACTCAATGTTTTTGCTTACAAGGGATAGGTATAAGAAGCTTTTTAATTTAGATCCTTTCGATTATAAATCTTGGGCCAGAGGTCTCAAATCAGCTGGCTATGCTACTAACCCAAAGTATGCTAACATGCTCATTAAGATAATAGAGGATGAGAAATTATATCAGCTTGATAATTATATAGCCCCTGCAGTATCAAGAAATTCTACCGGAGAGCTTGTTTTTCCTGGTCTGGACGAAGATCATAAGCTATCATATTATAATTTACCCAAATACCATAGAAATAGAATCGATTTTGTGGTATCTGAACGTGGCGAAACAGTAAAATCTTTAACGAAAAAACTGGGTATGCTGAAATGGGAAATCAGGAAATATAATGAGTTGGGAGATGATGAGGAAATCCAGGAAGGGACTCTTTTATATATTCAACCCAAGCGCAAAAGGGCAGCTAATGGATTTAAGACACACATTGTTAAAGAAGGGGAGACTATCTATTCCATTTCGCAGCACTATGGTGTAAAAACAAAATGGATATTGAAAAGAAATAGCTTGTCGGAAAATACTCGTCTCAGAAAAGGACAAAAAATATGGTTAAGGGGAAGGTCGGATGGTAAAAAGTAACTACTTTACTTTTATCAGAATTTTTCTGTAACCTCTTAAAAACTGCTCAGCCGACATCTTCTTTTTGCCCTCAGGCTGAAAAGTGTTGATGCTCAATGCCCCAGATTCACAATGAATTACCAACTCAAGCTTGTTGGTTTGGTCAATCATCCCTGCTGGCTTATCATTATCTGTTATCTTTTTTGAAACAGAATGTACCCGTGCCGAAAATTCTTTACCTTCTTGATTGCAAAAAACTGTCCATGCACCAGGATAGGGGCTTAAACCCCGTATGAAATTATATATTGTCTGCCTGCTTTGTGACCAATCAATACGGCAGTTTTCTTTAAATAATTTTGGTGCCGGTTTTAATTCATCCTGAGATTCCAAAAGATTGTTTTGGTCATTTAGTTCGGCTTTGTCGGAAAAAAGCAGATCAACCGTTCTGGTAATTAATCCTGCACCCTTGTTCATCAAGATGTCATGCAGGTCACCGGCAGTCATGTCATCTGTTAGAACTACTTTTTCCTGCAATATTATTCTACCGGTATCGATTTTATGATCAATCTTAAAAGTTGTTAAACCAGTTTCTTTTTCTCCATTTATTATGGCCCAGTTTATTGGCGCGGCGCCTCTATACTGAGGTAGGAGGGAGGCATGAAGATTAATTGTTCCAAAAGGCGGAATGCTCCAAACTATCTCTGGAAGCATTCTGAACGCAACCACAATAAACAAGTCAGGCTTGAGCGATTTGAGGGATTGGATAAACTCAGGGTCTTTTAGTTTAATGGGTTGCAAGACAGGGATTTTATGAGCTTCTGAAGTAGCTTTTACCGGAGAGCTTTTTAATTTTTGTCCTCTGC
This sequence comes from uncultured Porphyromonadaceae bacterium, assembly GCA_964467485.1. Classification (GTDB taxonomy): domain Bacteria; phylum Bacteroidota; class Bacteroidia; order Bacteroidales; family UBA12481; genus JAUVKA01. The sequence continues at coordinate 4,794 of CAYXQX010000105.1, forward strand.
CGGCTGGCCTGTCAGGTGCCGTAACAACACCAACAATTTCCAATCCGGATTTAACTATATCATCTAGAATAGTAGCTGCAAAATCCGGGGTACCCATGAAAACTATTCTGCTATTCATAATCATGACTGTTATTATTCTTGTCCGGTATGCTTGTAGGGAAAATGTAGAAAATGCCCCATCTTCTCCTGCTTGGTCTTAAGATAGAACTCATTGTGCGGGTTAGGCTTGATTTCAAGGGGAACATTTTCAATGATTTCAATTCCGTAGCCTTCCAGTCCAGCTCTTTTCTTTGGATTATTTGTTATCAGCCTTATTTTTTTAAGTTTAAGATCTCTAATTATTTGGGCACCTACTCCATAATCTCTTTCATCATCTTTAAACCCCAGATTAATGTTTGCTTCCACTGTATCCTGGCCTTCCTCCTGGAGCTTATAGGCTTTAATTTTATTAAACAAGCCTATCCCTCTTCCTTCTTGATTCATGTATATTACCGCGCCCTTGCCAACCTTGTTGATCATTTCCATGGAACCCGCAAGTTGTTGTCCGCAATCGCACCTTAAAGAACCAAAAATGTCACCGGTCAGGCATGAGCTGTGTACTCTCAATAGAACAGGCTCGTTGTCATCCCAATTGCCCTTAATTAAAGCTACATGTTCCATTCCATTGGACAATTGCCTGTAGGGAATCAAATGAAATTCACCATGAGCGGTTGGCAGGCTAACAGTTTCACCTCTTTCAATGAGGGTTTCTTTTTGAAGGCGGTATGAAATCAATTCCTTTATGGAGATTATTTTCAGATTATATTCATCTGCAATCTGAAAAAGCTCGGGTAATCTGGCCATTGATCCATCCTCATTCATTATCTCTACCAGTACACCGCCCGGTTTCAATCCTGCCATTCGTGCCATGTCAACAGCTGCCTCGGTATGCCCAGTTCTTCGTAACACACCTCTTTCCATGGCTTTCAATGGGAAAATATGACCAGGACGGCCCAGCTCATCAGATTTTGTTTCAGAGTCTATGAGAGCCTTGATAGTTTTTGCCCTGTCATGAACAGAAATACCGGTAGTACAACCTTTACCCAATAGATCAACAGATATCGTAAAGGGGGTGGCATGTAAAGAAGTGTTTTTCCCAACCATCAAAGGGAGGTCGAGCTCCTCACACCGGGATTCAGGTAATGGAGCGCAAATAAGGCCCCTGCCATGAGTGGCCATGAAGTTAACTATCTCAGGTGTGATTAGTTCGGCGGCTGCAATGAAGTCTCCTTCATTTTCCCTATCCTCATCATCCACAACAATAATAATCTCACCACCTCTGATGGCTTCTATCGCTTGTTCAACTGAATCAAGTTTATTCTTGATTTCAGTCTTGATTTCTTTTCGTTGGTTCCCAGACATTTGATTTTACCCCTTTATTTTTCCGAACAAAACCCACTAACATGGCCAAATTCATGGCGCAAAAGTGGGTAATAAATCTTAATATAAAAATGTGAAAGTTTAGCTTTTTGAGAATCCAGTCGATAAGTGGTAATATCAGTACAAAAAGATATGAGAAAAATAATACTAAATAGAGGGTGGATTGCAATGATAAAAGGAAAACAGATACTAAAGCCAGAATAAGGAGAAAAGGACCTAACCATCTTATAATCTTATGACTAATAAAGGAAAAGGCTAGCCCGGTCCATGGAGGCCAAAGCAGTTTTCTGAAGCGTGATAGGTTTTGGAAATTCCCGGTGGCAATACGTATTTTTCGCCTGTATTCAATGGCAAGATCGTTGGAAACATCTTCATAAACCATTGCTTTTGGGTTATTGACAGCTTTTTTCCCAGACTCCAAAACAATCATGTTTAAGAAGAAATCATCAACAAGGAAATTTGAAGGTACTGCTTGGAATAATGATTTTCTGATTGCGAAACATCCACCGAAGGGGCCCATCATAGTTCCCCAGATCAAGCTTTCTTCATGTTTAATCTTAACCTCTCTTGAAATATATGCTTTCTCCTGATGACTGATCCCTTCTTTCTTCATACCAACATTTATCATCCGGCTGTCAACCAGGCCTATGTCAGGGTTACTGAAAGGCAGCACCAGTTCCTTTATCGTTTGGGAGTCAAACATCACATTGGCATCGGATAGTATAAGGATATCCCCTTGGGCATGTTCGGTAAGGATATTTATTACATTGGGTTTTCCCTGTCTTTGATCAAAGGGGAAGAATCGCAGTTTGTTGTTTTTATCCCTGGCAAGTTCGGTTAATATGTGGTTTGTCTGATCTGTTGAACAGTCGGATCCAACAAGAATCTCATATCGATCTCCTTCATAATCAGAATCCAGAATGCTTTGGATTTTATCATTAATAACATCTTCTTCATTAAAAGCAGATATGAGAATACTCACAAAGGGTGCATTATTGTTGTTAACCTCATCCCAGACAGGAGATTTCCTGATTGCCAATATATGCAGTATTACAGGAAAGAGGATGTAGCTGTGAAAGACAGCAGCAACACATAACCAGAATATTATAGCCGCAATTATCATAAAGTTTTACCCACAAAATCTAATAACTCAGCAACAAGCTTATCATTGTTGAGTTTTTCTTTCACAAAGGTAAAAGCATTTTTGCCAATTTCACGGCAATATGCATTGTTCTCGATAAGCTTGATTATGCAATCAGCAAATGAATAATCAGAATCGCTAATCAGGATATTAACGCCATTCTGAGTATCAATACCTTCTGTACCTAGCGTAGTGGTTACAACCGCTCTACCATAGGCCATGGCTTCAACAATTTTTATTCTCATACCGCTGCCCGAGAAAAGAGGGACTATATGAACAGGATAGGACTTTAAGAAATTTTCCGCATCATCTATTTCGCCGTGGAATTTCACTCCATCAATATTCAATTTCTTCTCAAACCAATTAGGGGCATTCCTGCCGGCAATATGGAATTCAATATCAGGATAAACCTTCCTTAGCCTTGGCCAAACTTTGTTGATAAACCATAATAATCCCTCCTGATTTGGCAGCCAGTCGAGAGCACCAAGATGGGCAACAACAGGAGCCTGTATTTCCAGATTAGGCACTTCTGTGGCTTTCATATAATACCCGGTTGGCAAAATGAAACACGGTTTGCTATTACCCATAAGCGATAATGATTCCCCATCCCTTTGGGTTATTGGAACCAGTATATCATATTTATTGATCAGATCATGCTCAAACCTTTTTATCCTTTTTGCCAGGATGCTGATATACCATTTGCGTAAACCCTTGGCATTTAAGGCAGTTCTCTCCCATATCTCATGCTCAATATTATGAGCCCTGTACACTATCCTGGCATCAGAACTATTCCTGATATCTTTTAAGTAGGCTGCTGGATACAAATTTTCAAGGATAATTAGCTCAGGCTTAAAGCTATCTATTACCTCAAGAAGTTTTTCTCTAAATCCTGATGAAATAAACCTGACAGCATTATAAGGTAGTTTGGAAAACAGTAGGTTCAACAGAGCATTGATAGGCTTTATCTTTGTGTTCATCCATACCGGGGTGATTTTTAATCCAGATTTTTCAAAAGTATGAATCAATTCAGGATCAACGTAATGCTTACTGGTATTCATGGCCAGGACATGAACTTCCTGCTCTTTTTTCACCAGGCCTTCAGTAAGTCTGAAGCTGGCTATTGCTCCTCCATCTTTTGGAGGGACTGGAACTTTATTGGTGATTTGAAGGATTTTCATGCCCTTTTTTGCGGGTGTGCCTGCCAAAGCTAAGGATTTTTTTGAACAGCAAAATATAGGATTCACCTAACAATAATTTAGAATCCCTATTGGATTTGGATATCAGGAAAAAACCGAGAGGTAATAATATGAAAGTAGATGCCCACATGCCGGCCCATGATGGGACAATCCCGGCGCGTGCATATTTTTCACCTGCCATTGATAATATATGCCATATGATAAAAAAGATCACTGAAATCACTACCGGTGTACCAAGGCCGCCTTTGCGAATGATTGCCCCTAAAGGTGCTCCTATGAAAAAGAACAGCAGGCAGGCCATAGCATAAGTAAGCATGCGGTTCCATTCATTACGGTACATATTTACCCACTTTTGTCTGATATTAATTGTCTCCTGAGAATTGCTTAGTTTCTGTTGCACCGTACGGGCAAAATTGGATGCCTGCTTATAGATTTCCCGTTGATCTTTAATATCCATTTTTCCTATCAGGCTATCGGGATAAACAATTGAATCAGCAACAGCATAATAGGCTGAGTCTTCGCGAAACTCCTTTTTGTTCTCTAAACGAAGATATTGCTGTTCGAGCAAATCATGTCCCACTTTATTCCTCCTCCAAATCATCTCACCATAGAGCCCGTTGGCAGTGTCCCGGAGCTGACCCATGTTGAGCATCTGGTAATGGTTCTTATAAAGGTCTTCCCGGGTTCTGTTTAACTCTGATCCGGGTAGACTGAAAAGAATTCTCTGACTTTCAAAGGCATCCCAGCGAAAAGGCTTATTCTCCTGAATGCTATTGTCTTCCGCTAACTGTTCGCCGTAGCTGTAGCCATTGTATAGGGTCAGTAAAAGATTCTTCTCATCCTCAGTAATCCTCATGAATCCTGAGTCAGCCATAGTAACCGCAACATTGCCCTTGTTTTGGCTATGGTCATAAATCATCAGATCATAGAGAGTCATTCCATCTTTACTCCTATCTCCAATATAGAGGCTGTATCCCTCAATTCCATTATAAAATTCCCTCTCCCTGATATCAAATTCCGGTCTTTGCTGCCTGATATCCAGCAGTAGAGTAAAGAATTTCATGTTGGTAACCGGAATGATGTAATTTGAAAAGGCGAATGATCCAAAACTAATTAAAATAACAAATATTAGTACAGGTTGCATCATTCTGACTAATGATATTCCGGATGATTTTATTGCTGTGAGCTCATTGTGTTCTCCCAGATTTCCAAAGGTCATTATTGAGGCCAGAAGGATTCCCAGGATAAGCGCCAGA
>CAYXQX010000106.1:0-9723 GCA_964467485.1 uncultured Porphyromonadaceae bacterium
GCCTGTCGGGATTATTTAAAGCAGCAATCTTTACCAATAGCTTAGTATTAACAAACCTACCCCCCGATGATTTTACATCGATGAACCAGATTCCACCCTCTCTTCTGTCTATCTTAAGAGGTCCGCTAACTTTTGCAATAAGAGGAGAGTTACTGATAACAAGCCTATGAGTAATGTCCCTGGTCTCACCATTTATATCTTCAACCTTAAGCTGAAACTCATAAACTGCCTGTGAGAATGTGCTAGCCGGAAAATCAATGCTTTGCAAGGCCCAGGAAAATTTACCATCTGCATCTAAAACAGTCGCACTGGAACCAACATGAATCTTCTTCCCCGAAAAATGATGCTTAAAAAGGTGCTTATCATACAGATGCAGAAAAGCGTCAATCTCTACCTCAGCTCCTTTCAGCTTCATTCCAGCGAAAGCTTCGGCTTTACCCGATATATATAAAGAATCACCCGGATGATAAATTTTTGTGTCAGGGTCGATACTTATCATAAACCCGGGCCTCTTATACTGTTCAACATGTACTACTTGTCTACCCCATTGGCTTACTAACTGGAACCTGCCACTCATTACATCAGACGGAATACTGAAGCTACCCTTGAAAAACCCAAACTCATCAGTCTTGATTTTCAATGTGTCAAGAGTTTTGTAATTCGCATCCTTGAAAAGAATCTCAACATTTCTATTCTTATCAGCTTTCAGCTCATTTTTATCCTCAAGGACAAGCAAACCTGCAAACAAAACTTCCTGCCCAGGCCTGTAAATACCTCTGTCTGTGAAAATTCGTTGCGACGGACGTAATTCCTTAGAGATTCTATTCTGATTCAGGTAATATCTCTCCGGCAAAATTATGCCGGTTTCATCAGATCCGAAAAGAAGATGAAAGGATTCAGACCTGTAATTACTACCTGATCTCTTATCGCTTGGGATTATTACCTCTCCATTTCTATCACTCTTGAATTTTTGTCCGGGGTTTAGCTCTTCTTCCCTATTCCTGCTATTATATTTACGGTAATACTGTTTTATCCTGATGTCTTCAAGAGGATTACCTGAACCCCTGTCAAGGATGTGCAGTAAAAGTTGTCCATCCGCCTGAACCTTACCTAGCCAGGACAGATTAGATACACTCAGGTAGCTTAAAGAGACAATATCTGTTTCATTATGAGGATCAGATGAACCCGATAGAAGTAACTGGTAATTACCTTCAAGTAAAGGAGGTAAACCTACCACGAGTCTGTGAGAGTTGTAATCCTTCTTATCCAGGAGTTTAAATCTACCTTTTGCGACAGGACTATTGCCTTCCACAAAAACATCTGTCTTCCTGCTGCCATTCCTAATCCCTGAAGACAATGTTCTTAACGGGCTCACAGGAGTTATCCAGTACCAAAGATCTGTCAGGTTCCTATATTCAAGAGATAAGGGAATGTAGCGGTTTGGAAAGACCACATTCTGTTTCGAAGGTTTTAAGTTTGGCGTTAATATCTTGCTGATCAGGTTCTGGGCCTGAATAGCTGAACTTGAACCCCGACTATCACTTATAGCCTCCCGGGCAAGCAAATATGCTTGCTTTTTGTCCTTACTATATTTAGCTGTATCAGGATTATTTATCCGGTATTTATAAGACCTCTGGAAGAAAAATTCAGCCTTCTTTAGAAATACATCAGCCCTGAGGCTATCCACTTCCATTGAATCAACTAAATTATCAAGAGCCCCCAGATACTTTTCATCCCCTCCCTTACCCAGATAGACTCGATAAATATATAACAATCTCCTAAGGTCAGCATCAAGAATAACCGCTCCTGATTTATCATCAAGATGTTGTTTTATGAGAGCACTATGAATTGCAATAGATCTGGAAAAAAAGGAGTTACCAATATTTTTCTCATGGAGCCAGGGCAAAAAGTTCTCCCTGGGACAGAAAAGCATACTGTCGAGCAAAAATTGAGGCAAGGGATCATTGGAATAGTCCAACTCATCCTGCTCGTAGAAATCCAAGGCCCGAAAAGACAATAAGTCAAACATAGTTGAATTACCCTCACCCCACAGACTATCTTTTAAAACATCCTGATATTCTTCCAGGTCGATACTGGCGAGTACATCAGGATAATTTAATGATTCCTGATATAAACTATCTATCAATGCCCCAAATCGCAAAGGTGACCAGGTCTCAGGATTTTCAGATCCCTGTGAAGCATATCCTCTATTTTTAAAAATACTCCAGCGCCTGTTTTGATAATACCTCAGATATAGCTCCGCTAACATACTAGTCTTGATAGACTTGGTTACAATTCTATCATCCTCCAGTTCCTTTGATAATTCCTGAATGATCTCGGGGTAGCCATCCTCACTTAATACATGTATAAACCTAAGCTTAAAAATCAGAGCTTTTAATTCGTCCTCATTATGATGTTCTATCTTTGATATTTTATATATCGCATCAACTTTTTTCAAAGCTTGTCGATAAAGACCAATACTCTCGAGCGAATCAACAACTTGCCATTCTTGCTCATAATCTGTTTCATAAGATCTGGCCGGAGCTCCAAAAATAAACCCTAGACCAAAAATCAGGATGCTATAAATGATTATCGAGTGACGCATATCAAAGACTGGTTTTCCATAAAGATATCAATTCGAGTGCCAAAAATAAAAAATACCGCATCCAGCTGTATTAAGACCATTATTTTACCTTTGCAATAATCAAATATACCTTCTATGTTGAAATCAATGACAGGATATGGGAAGACTAGCTGTGTGCTCCCAAATAAAATAATCACTATTGAGATTAAATGCCTTAACAGTAAACAAGCTGATGTCATCGTCAAACTGCCAAGCATGTACCGCGACAGAGAGTCTGTGCTTCGGAACAAGCTCACCAGAGAATTAGTGAGAGGGAAAATTGAATTTAATCTGTGGTATGATATAACAGAAGTTGAAAGAAAAGCTACTATTAATCATATGGTTTTGAAGGATTATATCAGCCAATTCCAAGAAATGAAAATGTGGACAGATGTCCCCGACAATGATGTCCTTCTTCCTATAATTATGAGACTCCCCGAAGTGCTGAAAGTGGAACGGCATGAGATCGATGATGAGGAATGGGTTGCGATAATGAAATCTCTGGAGGATGCTGTAACGTCAACCCAGGAGTTCCGGGAACAGGAAGGTAAAGTTCTGGAAGAAGATATCAGACTGAGAATAAATACAATTATTATCCTTTCTAAAGAAATAGAAAAACATTTAAGAACCAGATTAGATTTAATCAAAACAAGATTGGAAGGTAACCTCAATGAATTCATAGGTAAAGATAAAATTGACAACAATAGATTTGAGCAGGAGATAATCTATTACCTGGAAAAACTTGATATAACCGAAGAGGAAGTCAGATTAGCCAACCATTGCTCGTATTTCCTGGAAACTATTGACAAAGAAGATATTGCAGGTAAAAAACTTGGTTTTATCGCTCAGGAAATTGGACGAGAGATAAATACCATGGGATCAAAAGCAAATAATGGTGACATCCAGAAGCTGGTTGTGCAAATGAAAGATGAGCTGGAGAAAATCAAGGAACAGTTATTAAACGTTTTGTGATCACGTAATAATTAAGCGCTACTTTTTAAATGACAGCCATAGTTCAAAAAAGAGGTAAATTAATCATCCTATCTGCTCCTTCAGGATCGGGTAAAACAACAATCGCAAAGCATTTGCTCGAGCTGGAATTAAAACTACAGTTTTCCATTTCAGCCTGCAGCAGGGAAAAAAGAGTGGGAGAAAAGGATGGCATAGATTATTATTTTTTAAGTCCATCCGATTTCAGAAAGCGCATAGAAGCAGATGAATTCCTGGAGTGGGAAGAGGTTTACCCTGATCATTATTACGGAACACTTAAAAAAGAAGTGTCCAGAATAACCGAATCAGGCAATAATGCTCTATTTGATGTAGATGTTGTTGGAGGATTAAATATAAAAAAGTTTTTTGGTCAAGAGGCTCTTGCAATTTTCGTCCAGCCTCCTGATGTAAAAGAGCTCGAAAGACGTTTAAATCTACGCTCTACAGACTCGAAGGAAAAAATCCAAATGAGACTGGACAAAGCCCTGCATGAAATGAGTTTTTCAGAAAATTTTGATCTGCTTATTATAAATGATGAACTTCACCAAGCTTTGGAAGAAGCTGGCAAAGCAGTCAAAAGCTTTTTATCTGAATAATAAAAATTGAAATTGTGAAAATTGGACTCTTCTTCGGATCATTCAATCCCATTCATTTTGGACATATGGCAATTGCCAATTACATGGTGGAGTACACAGACATTGACCAGCTTTGGTTCATCATAAGTCCTCAAAATCCGTTTAAAAGCAAATCATCCCTTCTCGCAGATTATCATCGTTATGAACTGGTTAACAGAGCAATTGGAGATGACCCACGTTTTAGAGCTTCAAACATTGAATTTAAACTTTCCAAACCATCTTACACTATAGATACTCTTACTTATCTTGTTGATCAATACCCTGATAAGGAGTTTTTTCTAATAATCGGTTCCGACCAGCTTCCTTTCTTTCACAAATGGAAAAACTATGATGTTCTTTTGGACAATTATTATTTCCTTGTTTACCCAAGACCGGGAAGCAACCAGCATCCTTTGTTAAGCCATCCTGCTTTTAATATTGTTGATGCACCAAACATGGAGATTTCTTCCACTTTTATCAGGCAGGCCGTTAAGGATAAAAAAGATATCAGATATTACATGCCTTCTGCAGTGTGGCAGTATATTCAGGAAATGCACTTTTACGAGTAGACAGGAGTGTACAAAAAATGCCGTCTAGCCCTTAAACCTATTAAATCTCATCAGCTTAAGCAGCCAACCTGGAATGTTCTTTTTAGGATCTCGCTTCCTGAGATTGATATACCAACCCAACTTCTTCATTACAGGAACCTTATGAGTTTCAACAAACTCAATAAGTGTACCGTCTGGATCTTCTATATATGAAAAATGGCCTGCAGCTTCTCCCATATCGAACGTGGAAGGATCTTTCACCGAGCTGTCTACTGTAAATGGAAATCCTTGATCCTTACACTCCTCTTTAAGAGCAACCATGTTCTGTATATCAAAACACAGGTGGATAAACCCAAGGTCACCCCAGAGTCTGTTTTTAAAAATAAGTTCCGGTTTTCTATCCAGGACCTGGATTAACTCAATCTGACTATCGCCAAACAGACCACTAAACCCTCCTAAACGTTTTTCGGAATGAGAAAGTAAAACACGCCTTACAACATTATTACCGCCAGGAACGTCTACCAGATCATCAAACTTACCCTCAACATCATATTCAACTTTATCATACCCAAGAACACCTGAGTATAATTTCCTGGCACGGTCAATATTACTTACTCCAATAATCGCTCCACTGGCACCCCCACCATGCTTTTTGTCGTTGTAAAACCAAGAATTACCTTGGTTAACCTCAAAAACATTGTTAAACGGATCCCGAACAAAGAAGTGCTTTTTACCGCACGGATCAGTTTGAATATCACTTAAAACATCAGCACCTTTCGATTTTATCTCACGGTAACTTTCCTCAATATCTTTAGATTTAACCTTGGCCGCAAAAATCCCCAGATCACCAACCTTAACCTCAAAAGAAGGAGCCAGTGGTGTCCGTCCCTTATATTGCCAGATTTCAAATCCTCCTCCACCTTGGATATTCACCGCCAGTGCTGCATGCCGCTGTCTTGCTTGCCCACCTGTATAAGGAAGCATCAACTCAGCTGTAGCATCATCTTCAAAAATCCTTACGTCCATTCCAAAAAGGTTCTTATACCACTTCCATGCCTCCAAAAGGTTTTGGACTCCAATCCCAATCTGCTGTATCCCTGTAATGGATTTTTTAGTCATTCTTTCTATTTATTTTCCCTAAAAACTCTCTTCAATCTTCCGCAAAGATACAAAGTAAACGAAGGTGAAACCAAAAAGTTCTATATTATCCTGATTCATATCCTGCAAATTTATATTTTCGGTGAAACTTTTGACAAATGGCTAAACTCACAGATCAAGTAGTATGGATAACCGGTGCATCAGGTGGTATTGGTGAAGCAATTGCTAAAGAATGTGCATCACAGGGTGCAAACCTGGTGCTTTCATCCCGAAGAAGGAAAGAACTTAAAAGAGTTGCCAAAGAAACAGGACTCTCCGAAAAAAGATTTCTTATTCTTCCAATGGACATGGAAGATTACGAGGACTTTAAGGATCTCGTCAATATGGTGATCAACAAATTTGGCAAAATAGATTACCTGTTTAACAATGCAGGAGTAAGTTCTAGAGCTCTTGCTATTGAAACCCCTGTATCCATCGATAAAAAAATGATGGACATTAATTATCTCGGACACGTTGCCCTAACCAAAGCTGTGCTGCCATTTATGATTAGTTCACAAAAGGGCCATATCATCGTTACCTCTTCTGTTACCGGGAAATTCGGCACACCTTTAAGATCTGCTTATGCAGCAGGCAAACATGCTCTTCATGGATTTTTCGACACTTTAAGAGAGGAGCTTTGGGATTACAATATTAAGGTTACAATAATATGTCCCGGATACATTAAAACAAACGTATCTGTAAATGCATTTACAGCATCCGGTGGGAAATTCAATAAGATGAGTAAATTTCAGGATGCAGGAATGGATCCCAATATTTTAGCCAGAAAAGTTATACGAGACGTTCTCAAAGGAAAAAGAGAAACTACATACGGTGGTAAAGAAATTATAGGTGTTTATCTTCATAAGTTTTTCCCTCGCATGCTTTATCGTAAACTCAGGAAAATGCAAGAAGGCAACACCTTTGAATCTTAATTCAAAAAACACGAATATGTAAATGTTTCACACATATATCGATATTCATCTAACTTATTAGCCGACTAATTAAACTATTAGTTAGATTTGGCAAAAATCTTACGTGAAAACTACTCTCATACTTCTGATTATTCTACTACTAAGCTTCCCCAGTAAACTTTTGGCTCAGTCAAATAATTTTGCAGATAACTTCAATACTATTCAATACTCACTAAGTAGGGGTGATGCTGCCGAAAGCTACAGACTAGTATATTCTCTTTGCGAAAATTACCCGGATAGTTCAAAAGCATGGTTTCTCAAAAGCCAGGTAGAGCGACAGATAATACAATATAAAAAAGCTTTAGAGAGTGTTAAGCAGGCCATCGCATTAGAACCGGGAATCCCGGCGTACTACTATCAAATATCTTCACTATACTCCGACTTACAACAACATGACTTATGCATATCCTACTGTGATTCCGTTATAAGTATTGACTCAACTCATCTTTTTGCTTCAATTCTTAAAGCTCAGGCCCTTAGCAAAGATGGGAAAATACAGGAAGCACTGAATCAATATTACACTTTGCATTTACGGGATTCTTTAAATATCAATTTCATGAAGCAGATTGGCTCCTTACACTCAAAAATTGACAGTCTGAATGATGCCATTAAATGGTATACCATGGCAGTAGAAGTAGATTCTACAGATATCCCTGCCTATACTCACCTGGGAAATTTATATGTTCGTACGGAACAATATGAAGAAGGCTTGCCGGTTTTGTCGAGAGCAATTTTAATTGACACCTTGAATTCCTGGCTATACAGATTCAGGGGATCTCTAAACATAATGGGAGCAAATCTTAAAGATGCTGAGTATGATTTTAAACAAGCAATTCTTCTAGGTGATTCAACAGCCTTCACCTTTCGTCATCTGGGATTGAGCTTGTATAAACAGTCAAAATATGCTGAGGCATTTCCAATTTACCAAATAACGATTAAGTTGGATCCGGAGGACTCTCAGGCTTGGTATTATCTGGCATTTTGCTATAAATGGAGGGAGGATCTGGAAAAAGCCATTGCCTGTATGGAGAACTCCTTGAAGTTATCTGTAACTCCCGGTATCTCTGATGTATATAGTGGCCTTGCTCAGCTTCACTCTTTAGTGAGGGATTATGAATCAGCAATGCATTTCTATAGCAGAGCCTATGAATGGAACGAAGAGGATGCTGTTCCCCTGGCCCAAATGGGTATGCTAATTGAGCAAACAGGTGGAAATAAGAAGGAAGCAAAAGCATACTACAAATCCTTCCTCGAAAAGGCTGGCTTAAAAGATGTAAACCTAAGAGATTACGTTGAGAACCGTATAAGGCTAATCAATGAAAAGCTCTTCATGGAAGGTAAGCTTCAAAAAGATAATTAATCCAGCTTGTTTACATACTTCACTATCTTTTAAAGTATTATTGCGAGATGATTAATTAATGAGGTGAGGTTCTTCAATCTCATGTTGGAAAGCAAAATAGGATTTATTACCTTTAGCTGTCCCCCGACAACCTATGTGTACAAGCATGCAATACTGCAAATCCATCAAGCTAATTTTACTCTTCCTTTTTTTGGCTATTACATCCTGCCAAAAGGAAAACTTCAAGCCAACAGCTCATTTTAGAGTGTCTCCATCATTTGGTGATTCAAAAACTGTATTTTACTTCGATGCCAGAGAATCAAGGGATGATAATACCAATATGGAAGGACTTAAGGTAAGATGGGATTGGGAGAGTGATTCCGTTTGGGACACACCTTTTTCTTTGGAGAAAGAAGTTGCTCGAAGGTTTGAGAATTCTCAGTGGTATTTTGTGACCATGGAGGTGATGGATCATGCTGGCAACACAGCTACTTATACCGACACAATCAACGTTTGGTCATCCTTTCCTGAAACAGGACAACTCATTGATACCAGAGATGGTCAAGTTTATAAGACTGTAAAATTCAAAGAACAATGGCTTATGAGTGAGAGCCTTAGGTATGGGGAATGGATTCAGGACACTGTAATGCCCAGTCAGAATACCGGGACCGAGTTCTACCTCTATGATAATGATGAGAATAATCTGGATTACGGAGGCTTATACACCTGGTATGAAATAATGAACTATAGAGAAGATGAAGGTGGTCAGGGAATTTGTCCGGAAGGTTGGCATGTCCCTACCTTTATCGAATGGAATGATCTTATTGGATTTCATAATTATATCAGGGAAATGCCTGATGTACCGATTAATATCGACTATTATTACGGTGAAGGATCTCCTTCAGGTATGAATATTTCCTTTTTCGGTGAAGGTAGATTGTCATACCCTTCAGGAGGAAAATTATTAAGGAGTTTTGGTTTAGACAATGCTGTTAAATATTGGACTTCGGATCGCTTAGGGAATGCTTATCGTGAGGATGATATCAGGAAAAATGGGTACTTCATTACTTTATCGGAATACTCATATGGGAGTGCCTGGGGCTTTGTCAATTTCGACCCGGTTTGGGGTACAAATCAAGCTGCTCTGGTGCTTTGTTATTTGCGTTGTTTTAAAGATAATTAAGAATGAGAACAACAATAATCATATTGATTTTCGCTCTTTCTGTCTGCAGCTGCGAAAATGATTTTAATCCAAATATAAATTCCAGGTCTGTGCCAGTTGTTTATGCTGTTTTCAATGAGGCGGACAGCTCTCATTTTATCCGCTTAACTAAATCGTTTCAAACCAACGAGAACGTATTGAATCAAATTATTCACCCTGACTCATTAATGTACCATGGGGTTCAGGTGAGCCTGGAAAGATGGTTTGCAGGGAACTTTGTACAGGATGTTAAGTTTGATTTAACAAACAGTTATGTGCGAAAGGAAGGCTTATTTCCAG
>CAYXQX010000107.1:0-9700 GCA_964467485.1 uncultured Porphyromonadaceae bacterium
AATGATGGAAACAAATAGAGAAATTAAAGTATGCGGGTCGGTTATTAAAGAAGAATCGTTGATCCCTGTTAAGTATAACATTTTAAAAGACACCTGCGTTGCCGAAGCCAACTCACCCTATTCAGATTATTATGGGAACGCTCCTCAACAGGTAATTCCCAATTCCATTCTTTTATTTACAACACCTTACTACTCTTTGGAGGAAGTATTGCGATTTGCCCAGAATATCGATTCCTGTTATATGGCAAAAGTCAATGTAGCATCGGCATCCCTGGAATTTAACCACAATAACTACTCAGCTATCAGAATTAAGTACTTCCCGGATTATGAACACCTCCACCTTTTGCAAAATTGTTTCAAAAATGAAGGAGTTGAATTCATGAAAAAAGTTCATTTGTCAAAAATCGCCATTCTGAAGATTTGTAAATGCTTTGTTTTGGAAGAATTGGAAGAAGGTATTTTTATTGACAAAAAAGAAGAGCATAGAGGGTATATAACAATCCCAAAACCGATGGCCCAGAAATATTTTCTGGATAAACTGTCAGAAATTAGAAATAATGTTGACTGTGCCCTTTTTGATGCAGCATTGGCTGCTATGATTATTGATTCTAAAGCAACAGATATGTTAAGAATATACTCTGAAAAATTGAATTTGCAATTACTGAAGTGTATAAAAGAAAAGTTTGCAAAATCTATTTTGCTCGAATAGAAATCAAATAATAATCAGGTTTTGAGTATAGTAACTACTATTTTAAAATAAATATTTACCATCATGAAAGTTACATATTTATGTACCCATTGCCGGGGTGCAATTAATGCGGGTGAAAACAAGGAATCGTCCATAATCATCTCAAGAAAATGTGGTGAACAGATTACTTTCAAGGTAAATGAAAATAATCATATTGAAACCTGTGGTGAGAAACTCAGCAGATTTATTGATCCTGAATGGTATTTATAAAGTATTTATATTCAAATGATCAACCGCAAAATAGCTTTACCAATTAAGGATTCTAAATTGAGTCCTGATTTCAGGAACTGTTCAGGATTTGAGATATATTTAATTGAGAATAGCATTATTACCAAGAAGAATGTTATTTCTCTCCCACTGGGTCAACCCGATTTACTTCCAATACTGATTGCCAAAATAGGTGTTACTGATGTAATTGTAGCTGATATTAGAATAATAGATATTAAAATTCTTGCCAGACACAAAATCAATGTATTTACAGTAGTTGAAGCAAAGGACACCAGAATCCTGGTAGAGGAATTTCTGGATGGCATACTTGAAACAAAAGGAAATTTAGGCGATCAATAATTATCCTTCCCACACTAGTAAGAAATATTTCACAGATAGTGGTATTAAGCAAGTATTAACAACAGCATTAAGTAATGCAAGTGGAAGCCACTTTCATTTAAACCTGTTTAGAAGATTCAAAGATCGGAAACAACTATAAATAATGAGATATGATTAACACACGACAATACATATATTTTTTATAAATTAGGCTTCTGGGTAGAACAGCCATGTAAAACCGTTTATCCCTGATAATCTGTCTATCTGAGAATGGCTGTTTTTATAATTTGTTTTTATCAATCAGGATATATTATTATTTGTGATTTATTGATACGTTATGGACATAGAGATATTATCAAGATTACAATTTGCTTTTACTATTTCGTTCCACTACATCTATCCTCCCCTGAGCATTGGACTTGGGCTGATTATGGTTATCATGGAGGGCAAATTCCTAAGAACGGGCAACAAGGAATATGAGATCCTGGCAAGGTTTTGGACAAAGATATTTGCTCTTACTTTTGGCGTTGGTGTTGCTACCGGCATAGTTATGGAGTTTGAATTCGGAACCAACTGGGCCACTTATTCACGTTTCGTTGGAGATGTTTTCGGAAGTGCCCTGGCAGCCGAAGGCATATTTGCTTTCGCTCTGGAAAGTGGCTTCCTGGGGGTTCTCTTGTTTGGCTGGAACCGCGTTAGTCCGAAGGTTCACTTCATTGCCACCATGGGAGTTTTCCTGGGTTCAGTGTTTTCTGCCGTCTGGATCGTTGTGGCCAATAGCTGGCAGCAAACCCCTGATGGCTTCCATATTGTTGGAGAAGGCCTGGCAGCGCGGGCAGAAATAACTGACTTCTGGACAATGGTCTTCAATCCATCCAGTATGGATAGACTTTGGCATGTGCTTCAGGGTGCATTCCTGGCCGGAGCATTCCTGGTCCTGAGCATCCATGCATGGTACCTTATAAAAGGCAAACATCAGGAAATATCTAAATCTGCCTTCAAAATTGCTTTAAGTGTTGCAATGGTATTCTCTATCCTGCAACTAATTAGTGGACATGGCTCAGCTGAAGTAGTCGCAGAGCACCAGCCAGCAAAATTGGCAGCTTTTGAAGGACATTACGACAGTCTGGCTCCGGCAGATATGTACCTGTTCGGATGGGTAAATGAGAAAAAAGAAATAACAAAAGGTATTAAGATTCCAGGCGGCTTGAGTATCCTGCTTCATCAGGATCCCAAAGAGCCAGTCAAGGGACTGGAGTATTTCCCTGAAGATGAACAACCTAAGCTGGTCAATGCTGTTTTTCAGTTCTATCATATCATGGTAGCTCTAGGCTTATTTTTTATCGCCTTAACCGTTTATTCAGGATTTTTGTGGTGGAAGGGTAAGTTGTTTGACAAGAAGTGGTTATTATGGATATTTGTATTCTCCGTTCTTGGCCCGCAGATCACAAACCAGTTTGGTTGGTATGCTGCTGAAATAGGCAGACAGCCATGGGTGGTATATGGCCTGCTCAGAACATCTGACGCACTTTCAGTTGCTGTAAATGCTAATCAGGTGCTATTTTCCCTTATAATGTTTTCTCTTATATATTTATTGCTGCTAATCCTGTTTATCTATTTGCTGACTAAGAAAATAAAACAGGGGCCTTACGTGGCCAAGATGGCAGACATTCGACCTAAGCAAAAAGATATGGCTGATATTTTTGATGAAAAGAAACAAAATTAAACTATGGCAACAATACTGGGAATTGATTATCCTACATTATGGTTTTTGCTTGTTGGAGCAGTTTTTTCAGGTTATGCAATATTGGATGGATTTGACCTTGGAGCAGGTGCCTGGCACTTATTCTTCAAAAAAGAAGAAAGCAGAAAGATAGCACTAAACGCAGTAGGGCCTGTTTGGGACGGTAATGAGGTATGGCTTGTTATTGGAGGAGGTACTCTCTTTGCAGGTTTTCCTGTTGTTTATGCCAGCTTATTTTCAGGTATGTATATTCCATTTATGCTTTTTCTGGCTTTCCTGATCTTCCGGGCTATATCCATAGAATTCAGAGGCAAGGAAAAAATGTTGTGGTGGAGAAAACTATGGGATTACTCATACAGCATCGCAAGTATCATGCTTTCATTTCTGCTTGGAGTTGTCCTTGGTAATGTTCTTCAAGGTATTAGCATAGGTGAAAATTACGAATTTACAGGCCATTGGTTTGAATTCATTAATCCTTATTCAATAATTGTCGGTCTTACTACTCTCGCACTATTTATGATGCACGGAGCTATCTTTCTCTTATTGAAAACCGATGGAAGCTTATTTATCAAACTTACCCGCTTATTGAGGAATGGGATAATATTTTTTATCCTGATGTTTAGTATTGCCACACTTTATACCCTGATTTTTATCCCTCACCTGTCTGACCATTTCAGATCTAACCCTGCTCTCTTTATTGCTCCTGCTCTCGCTTTCTTGAGTATAGCCAATATACCCCGACTAGCGAGTAAACATAAGTTTAAGCAAACTTTTGTTTTCTCTGCCTTGTCTATTAGCCTGTTATTGGTGATGGTCGCCATTGAACTCTTTCCGGTGATTATTTTATCAACTGTGGATCCTGTATACTCTATCGACGTTTATAATGCCGCCTCATCAGAAAAAACACTGGGAATAATGCTTCTTATGGCAGTTATAGGGATGCCCCTGGTATTAACATATACATTCTTTGTTTATAAAACCTTCTGGGGTAAAGTGATCCTGGATGAAACGAGTTACTAACTGCAATCAAAACAAAAAAATAATCCATAAATTTTAAATATTAAAATATTAATGTAATATTGTACTAGTCATATAGTACATTACTACATTAATGCAATTATTCCTGATTCATATACAAAAAAGTTATAGCTCTACTTTAATTAAGCAAACCCTAAAACATAATGCATTATGAAACATCTGCTTATCACCTTACTTATTACCCTCAATCTTGTTTCTTGCTCACAAAAACAACCCAATTATGCTAACATTCAAGAAACGGTTGAAAGTTTTGCTGCTAATAAATTGCTGAATGGATCAATAATAGTTGCAAATAAAGACAGCATTATTTACAAGGGTTCGTTCGGATATTCTAATTTTAAAACAAAAATTGAAATTAACTCCTCAAGCAATTTCCCGATTGCTTCATTAACAAAACAGTTTACAGCAACTGCTATCATGATGTTACATGAAAGGGAGCAACTATCTATTGATGATGAAATAAGTGCCTATATCGACGTTCCTCCGATTATGCAAGGCCTAAGAATAAAAAACCTATTGAATCACACTTCAGGTCTTCCTGATTATTGGTCAAATAGTATTGAAAATAATAATGATTCAATTTGGAAATATATTTTTCAAGTTGACTCACTACTATTTGCTCCAAATACTGATTTTTCTTATTCTAATAGTGGGTATTTCCTTTTAGGTCAGATAATTGAAGTGGTTTCAAAAGTGGCATATGGCGAATATTTACAGGAAAATATTTTTAAACCATTAGGCATGAATAGCACATATCTCTATGATGGGAATAACTACAGTGGAGCTATCGGCTATAAGACTGATTGGAAAATAGATGAATACTTTGCAACAACGGCTGATGGAGGGATTATTTCAACAATAGATGATTTATTGATATGGGATACTTCTTTATCGCTTAACAAATTAATTTCTGTTGAAAATAGAAATATAATGTTTAAACCTACTGAACTGGAAAACGGGGAAAATTCTAAATATGGATTTGGCTGGGAAGTTGGGCTAAGCGAAATGTCGCTTTTCGATCATTTATCGGGAAAATATAAAAACATTGTTTCTCACACGGGAGGACTTTCCTCATTTGGAGCTTATAATCAGTTTGACACTAAAAATGATGTATATGTAATACTATTATCGAATCAGCTCCGTCTGGAATTGATGGATTTAATTAATGAAATTAATAGCGATTTGTATTAGGCATGGTCTAACAATCAAATAGTTAGTTTTTTTTAGTCTCTTGTAGAATATTTATCCCTATTTTAGTGATACTATAGCGTAGTAAAGTGATTCACATCATCATGATAAATAAAAAAATTAGGTGCATTCTCTTCATTCTGGTTTTGTTATCTCCAGGACTGAGCCTTCAAGCTCAAAATAAACGATTAGATAATTTCAAAGTCATTTGGGAAAGTCCATCTACTGATGCCTCCGGACAAATGCCACTGGGTAATGGGGATATTGCTGCCGGTGTTTATGCAATTGAAGATGGAGATCTATATCTTCTTCTTTCAAAAAATGATGCATTTACTTACGTTGGGGATCTTTTTAAAACCGGACGTGTCAGGATCTCACTGGATCCGAACCCATTTGAGAAGGGAAAATCCTTCAGTCAGGAAATGGATTTGGAAAACGGTGCGATTAATATTGCCACTGCCGATGTTAAGATCAGAATATGGGCAGATGCTAATCGCAATGTTTATCATATAGAGATTAATTCAGTAAAGGAGATAAAGGTTAAAGCCGAACCTGAATTCTGGAATAGATTTGACAACTGTGCTTTTAACAATTTCGATGTCACAGGTGATAATGTTAAAGATACCCTATCAGTTCCAACCCAGGATGTACGAATGGAAAAGAATGGGAATATTATATGGTATTACGCAGTTGGAGACAGGAGTGTTTTTAATTCAGACATGAAGTATTACGGTGTTGAGGAAATGATATCAAAGCATCCTGATCCTTATATCCACAACACCTTTGGAAATCTGTTGGAGAGTCCTGATCTGGAGTTAAAGGATGGCAGCTTAAGTGGAACAGGGAAACTCTTTGATATCAGGATACATTCACTTACAAAACAAGCACCTGAGGTTTCAGATTGGCTACAGGAAATAGAAAAGCAAGCACAAGAACCAATCAATGTGAAAAATGATTGGAAGAATCACTCTCAATGGTGGTCAGAATTTTGGGACAGAAGCTGGATACACGTTTCAGATAATTCTCTATCTGATAATTCTCTATCTGATAATGAAAGGGGTAAACTGAGCAGTGAAGGATATAAAACTAAAAGACAGGACAATGATGGTGCAGCCCTGGTATCCCAGAGTTACAATGTATTTCGCTACCTGATGGCATGTCAGAGTCGTGGTAAAATTCAGACAAAATTCAATGGTGGGCTTTTCACTCAACCCCTTCGTTGCAATGAAAATAATAAATGGCGAAAAGTTGTTGTGGAGCAGGAGGATGGATCATTCTTAAGCCATGAAGATGACAGGGATTGGGGGCGCCGGTTCACATTTCAAAATCAGCGTTTACTATATTGGCCCATGTTGATGAGTGGTGATTACGATCTACTTAAACCATTCTTCAATTATTATTCTGATTTACTACCAGTTAGAAAGGCCATTACTAAAGAATGGTTTGGGCATGAAGGTGCATATTTCAGAGAGAACATTGAGCCAACCGGAGCAGAAAGAGATTGTGGCAGAGATGGAAAACCTTTAAAGGTTGGTCCCGGTGAAAATAAAGGTCAGGGCTATTATCATAGCTTTTATTTCACCAGTGGATTGGAGATAGTTGCCATGATGATCGATTATGTCAATTTCTCCGGCGATAATGAATATCGCATTAATAAGCTACTTCCCTTTGCCCGGGAAGTCCTGCTTTTCTACGATAAGCACTATGGGCGTGATAGCAATGGAAAGCTTAAACTTGATCCTTCTATGGTTTTGGAGACATACTGGATTGCCGTTAATCCTGCACCGGATATATCAGGTTTGCATTTTTGTCTTGATGAAATGATTAAGATGAATATTGGATCAGCTAAAGATATAGCCAACTGGGAGAGATTAAAACAAGAAGTCCCACCTGTACACCTTCATCAGATAGATGGCAGCTATGCTATAGCACCCGCTGAGGAATGGGATATGAAGAAAAACTCAGAAAATGGTGAATTATACCCTGCTTTCCCATTCCGCCAATTTGGTGTTGCGCATGGCACGGAGGATATCGTGGCCACAACTATGGAGCACAGAAGCAATAAAAACAGCTTTGACATAAAGTGTTGGACACAGGATCAAATTCACTGGGCCTATGCTGGGAACGCCAAAGAAGCGCAGGAAGGACTTATCCATAGATATAGACATGCATCCGACCAATGCCGCTTTCCTTTATATGGCAGTCAGGGACCAGATTCCTGTCCGGATTTTGACCATTTCGGAGCTGGGAGTACAGCCCTTCAGCGTATGTTAGTCCAGATAGATGGGAACAAAATCTATTTATTTCCAGCCTGGCCACTAGATTGGGATGTGGACTTCAAACTTCACGTAGCCGGAAATACCATCATTAAGGCAAAACTTAAAAATGGCAAAGTTGAATTGCTTGATGTATCACCAAAATCACGAATGGATGATGTGCAAGTTATGATAGATCAACCTGATATAAAAGAAGAAGATATTAAATAACCAGAAAATTACACATGAAAAAACGGTTCATTCCTATAGCATTATTGTTTATCCTGATTTTATCAGGATGCAATTCTAAAGTTGATAAAATACCCAGAATAGCCATTGCCGGTATTGCCATTGAATCGAGCACCTTCTCTCCTGCCCTCACCCATGAGGATGCCTTTAAAACCAGGACAGGGAAAGAGATTTTTGCTTATTATCCGTTTTTGGATGAAAATTCAGTGGATAGAGCCAGAGCGGAGTGGTTTCCAACACTAAGAGGACATGCCCTACCCGGAGGCATTGTTACAAGAGAAGCTTACGAATCACTGGTCACAGAAACCCTGGACAGGCTTAAGCAGAATCTTCCTTACGACGGCATCTTCTTCGATATCCACGGTGCAATGAGTGTTGTAGGATTGGATGATCCTGAAGGTGATTTTATTGTAAGAATACGGGAACTGGTTGGATCAAAAACTGTTATTTCAACCTCCATGGATCTGCATGGGAATGTATCATGGCGACTGGCAGAAAATACTGATCTGATTACCTGCTACCGTTTGGCTCCTCATGAGGATGCACTGGAATCAAAGCAGAGGGCTCTTGAGAATCTTCTCGACAGATTAGAGAATGGAAAAGGAAAGCCAAAATATAAAGTCTGGATACCGGTACCAATATTATTACCGGGTGAAAAAACCAGCACAAGAATAGAACCCGGTAAGAGTTTATATGCCAGAGTTGCTCCGGCAGCCAATCAGGAAGGAATTATAGATGCAGCAATATGGATAGGCTACGCATGGGCAGATGAACCTCGTAATCATGGTGTTGTAATGGTAACCGGCGACGATAAGAAAAAGGTTACTGAAGCAGCAGAAGAACTAGCCGAAAATTTCTGGAAAGTAAGATCTGAATTTGAATTCGTTGCCCCTGTGGCTTCTCTTGCTGTAAGTCTCGATCAGGCCATAGCCAGTGAAGACCATCCATACATTATTAGCGATATGGGGGATAACCCAACTGCCGGAGGAGCAGGAGATGTTACCTGGACCATTACCGAAATTCTCAAGCGCCCTGAATTCCAGTCAAAAGATGGACCTTCACTAATTTACGCATCTATACCAGGTCCCGATTTTGTTGAAAAAGCAATAGAGATAGGTGTTGGAGGCAAGATCAAGGAATATGCAGGAGCAAAAGTGGATTCCAGATATGCACCACCAGTGCTATTGTCGGGAATCATCACAGCCATTGAACACGGCGACCAACATGCTAAAACAGAAGTTGTTGTTAAGGTTGGTAGCGTAAATGTAATTGTCACTAAAAAACGCAAGCCTTATCATAGGGAAAATGATTTTACCAGATTGGGATTAAACCCAAGAGAATCAGATATTGTGGTAGTTAAGATTGGCTATCTGGTCCCTGAGCTTTACAACATGAGGGCAGGCTGGGTAATGGCGCAAACGCCAGGCGGTGTTGATCAGGATTTAGAAAGACTAGGTCATAAGAGAATTAAAAGGCCAATGTTCCCCCTTGATCCTAACATGTCCGACCCGGATCTTACAGCTCGCCTGGTACCCACGTCAAAGTAAATGCGGCTTATTTGCAGATAAAAAAATCAGGAAAAAATAATTATTCCAGATCACCCTGAATATAAACTGATAGCGGAATATAGCCTTGCCCATCAACGAACTCAGCATCTGGGACTTCTATCCTGAATCTGTGTTTACCCGACTCTAAAGTGTCAAGATTATAATACCTGATAGGTATTTTATCACCGGGGCACCAATTGCTAAAAGAGCTCCATTCCGTAGATGATCTGGCTTGCAGAGAGTATATACCATTGGATTGTGTGTTATACTTGCGGAAGAACTCGCATGATTTACCCCCAGGCTTATATGTGTCAATTAATACATTATCCAGATAAATAAAATGATCTCGCCTGTTATATTCCTCTCCCCCCTGATTTGCTCCATG
>CAYXQX010000108.1:0-2019 GCA_964467485.1 uncultured Porphyromonadaceae bacterium
TACAAAAGACATGATTCACAATATTGGCATAGGAATGCGGAGAGGGTTTTCGAAAGAGTTGTTAGAGGGGGAGTTTCTACATCCTCATTTCATTGAGCTGGCTCCAGAGAATTGGATGGGAATTGGTGGCAGGTTCAGGCAGGTAATAAAAGAAGCCTCGAAAAAATTCCCTATTACTGCTCATGGATTATCTCTATCTCTGGGGAGTCCGGAGGATCTGGATTGGGATTTTCTTAAAGATATAAAGTCATTTCTTAATGAGTTCCATGTTCAAGTATATTCTGAGCACCTATCTTACACCAAAGCAGCCAACGCCCACCTGTATGATTTGTTACCTATACCTTTCCGTGAGGATGCCATCAAACATATTGTGCAAAGAATAAAAGAAGTGCAGGATTATCTGGAGCGTGAGATAGCAATAGAGAATGTGTCCTATTATACTCCGGTAGCAGCTGAGATGGATGAGGCTACTTTTGTTCGATCTATTGTGGAGGAATCTGGCTGCCGTCTATTATTAGACGTTAATAATGTTTACGTAAACGCCTTCAATCATAAATACGATGCACAGGAGTATATTACAAGTCTTCCATTAGATCGGGTTGCATATATACATATGGCGGGTCATGAACAAGTTGAGCCGGATTTGATCATTGATACACATGGACAAGCCATCATAGATCCTGTTTATGAATTATTTGATTTTACTGTGCAAAAAATTGAACCTGTCCCCGTTCTGCTGGAGAGAGATTTTAATTTTCCTGAGATGGGTGAATTGCAGACGGAAATGGAAAATATGGATGCCATTTGCAAAAAATACTGGGAAAGTCCAAATATACAGGTGAAAGGTTATCACCCCTCAATGACGCTGAAAAAATAACTTATATAATGGTTAACTCAGATACAAAACAAATACAACTTGACCTTGTAAATTATTGTAAGACAGGGGAGTATAGGCCCATGCCTGGAGTAGCAACTGATCGGGTCCATCATTACAGGCGCTTGGTTTTTAATGTTGTGAAAAACACACTTGAACAAGCATATCCTATCACTTTTGATGTCCTGGGAAAAGAGCTATGGGAGGATACCATTAAGCGGTTCTTTACCGAACATGATCCTCAATCCCCACAAGTTTGGAAGCTTCCTCTTGAGTTCTATGAGTGGGCTGTAGAAAATGATCTTTCAAATTATTTGTCTTTTACTTTCTTAAGCGACCTTATGCTATTTGAGTGGTTAGAGATAGAGGTTTATACAATGCCAGATAAAGATATCCCCATCGTTCGAACAGAAGGGGATCTGCTTACTGATTTAATTGTTATTAATCCTGAATACAGCATTATTGAGCTGGTTTATCCTGTACATAAAGCAGCAGTGAAAGAACTTGAGAAGCGTAAGGGGCAGTACTTTGTATTGGCATTCAGGGAGCAGGAAAGTAAAAGAGTAGAGTTTATTGACTTGTCGATTTTTTATGTTTTTATACTTGAAAGAATTGTTAATCAAGAATCCACTCTGGCTGATGTATTGGTTGAGGCTGTGACAGTTTTCAACCTGGAGGCTGAAAAAGAGATAAACAATAGAGTAATAACATTCTTCGAACAGCTTCACTCACAGGGATTTGTTCTGGGATTTAGAAAATAATCTTAAGCGATAGCTTATAAATTTAAGAGGCAGATGGCCAAATTAAAGAATTAAGAATAGAAAGAATGAAAATGTTAAATAGAGTATTAAGTTTTGGCGAAGGAGTTCCAGTGATTAAGGATTTCTCTTTGCTTTTTTTTCGTCTGATCCTGGCATACGGATTTTGGTCACCAGCTATCATGAAATGGCAAGGACTTGCAGGAACTGCTGAATGGTTTGAATCTATGGGATACCCTGTACCAATGGTATCGGCTATTCTTGCGGCAGTTACTGAGATTCTTGGAGTATTTTTATTGACTTTGGGCTTGGGAAGCAGGCTCATAGCCGTCCCTTTAATTTTCGTAATGTTAATTGCAATTTTTACTGTTCATATAAGCAATGGTT
>CAYXQX010000108.1:2029-9680 GCA_964467485.1 uncultured Porphyromonadaceae bacterium
TTAAGTTTGATATGACAAAAGGACTTATTTTATTATTATATCCTGATGTTATTGGGACTAGTTGCATTTGGATCTGGGAGATTTAGCGTCGATTATATACTTAGGAAGAAGTAATGTCACATGCTCCTTGCTGTGTATGAGGGCTTTCTCGATTTAGAGGGGCCCTCATTTTTGGATGCATTTACACGAGATAATTCATCAGGTCGGGCAGCTCATTAACATAATTGCTATAGAAATTTCTCTCTTTCATCCTTCTAACCAGGGGATTGAAGTCTTCTGGCTTTTTTAATTCTATACCGATTAATGCCGGGCCATTTTCTCTTGCAGTTTTTTTACTGTATTCAAAATGGACTATATCATCCTCAGGACCAAGTACCTCCATTACAAATTCTTTCAATGCTCCGGGTCTTTGTGGGAAGCGTACGATGAAGTAATGTTTAAGTTTCTTATACAGAAGAGCTCTTTCTTTAAACTCGGGGAAGCGACTCATATCGTTATTACCCCCTGATAGAACAACAGCCATTCTATCCTGAGATTTAGGACCATCATATAAAAGAGCTCCAGCAAGAGCCAGCGCACCGGCAGGTTCGGCTACAATAGCATTCTCATTATATAGTCGTAAGATCGTTTCGCAGATCAATCCTTCCGGCACAGTAATAACCTCATCGAGATTTTTCTTACAAATAGCGAAGGGGATGTCGCCAACTTGTTTAACGGCAGCTCCATCAGTAAATGTGTCGATCACATCCAGATAAACCGGCCAACCGGCTTTCATAGCTTTTTGCATGGCAGGGGCCCCCTCAGGTTCTACGCCTATCAGTTTTGTTTGAGGTGAGTGATGCCTGAAAATTTCAGACATTCCGGCTGCCAAGCCTCCTCCTCCAATAGGTATAAACAGGTAATCAATACCTTCTTTTACCTGGCGCAGCATTTCCAAAGCCAATGTTCCCTGACCGTGAATTACTTCTGGCGAATTAAAGGGAGGGATAAAGGTAGCCCCACTGCTTTTTGCTTTTTGAACAGCCTTTTCATTAGCCTGATCAAAGCTATCCCCGGTTAGTACAATTTCTATCCAATCTTTTCCATGCAGCTCGACTTGCTTAATTTTTTGTTTAGGGGTGGTTGAAGGCATAAAAATGGTGCCATGAATACCCAATGTTTTGCAGGAATATGCAACACCTTGGGCATGGTTGCCTGCAGAGGCACATACAACACCTTTGGCTTTTGCTTTAGCCTCCAGTGTGGAAATCATATGATAGGCTCCGCGTATTTTAAATGAGCGAACAAGTTGAAGATCTTCTCTTTTTACGAGGATTTCAGATCCAGATGATCCATGGAAATTACTCAGACTTTCAAAAGGGGTTACAGTAAGAATATTTGAAATAGCCTTATCGGCTTGGTTATAATTAAAAACGCTCATGTGACAATAGTTAAACAGTAGAAAATCAGGATATTAATCAAGTTGATTGTCTTGATAAATATATTCAGGATGCAAATATATGAAGTTTAGGCTAATGGGATAGTAAAATTGAAAATGCTTCCACCTTCCGGATTAGGTTCGACCCATATTTTTCCGTTCATTAACTGAATAAGTGATCTTGTCACAGTAAGACCCAGCCCGGATCCATCATACTCAATGGGGAACTTCCCATTGGGATCGATGAAGGATTTGTAAATGCTTCTTAATTTTTCAGGTTCAATTCCAACACCTGTATCGGCTATAGAAATTTTGACATCGTCCTGCCTGATGGTGTAGTTAACCCTGATTTCGCCCTTATCTGTATATTTCACTGCATTGCTCATAAGGTTAATCAATATTTGTCTAACCCTAATAGGATCGGCTTCAACTACAGCAGAATTATGTCTTTTTTTGCAACAGACGATTTTAACTTCTTTTTTAGATGCGGAGGGAATAAAGTATTGAACAATGTCTTTTAATAATTCTGAAATGATAAATTTTTCCACATTGAGCGACATTTTCCCCATTTCAATATTTGAAATGTCAAGAATATCATTAACATTTTCCAAAAGTTTACTACTGTCAGAGACAATATACTCTGCAAAGTTAATAGCCTGAGGATCGCCTGATTTACTATTAAGTAAATCTTGAGCTTTATGATTAATATTATTCAGTGTTGTTTGTGCTTCCTGACTGAGGTTTGCCAGAAAGGCTGTTTTCATTTGTGCGTCCTCGTGTGATAATTTGAGTGCTTTCTGTAATTGTTTTTCTTTCTTTTTAGCACCAGTTACATTCCTGTAAACTCCTTGGGCGGCTCTTTTCCCTTGCCAGTTGAGGTGGGTCACACTGACGTCAAGATCGTATTTCTTTCCGGATTTAGACACAGCTTTTAATTCATATTGGAAAGGCTGATTTATCCCGGCAAGGAAATTATCAAGTCTTCTTTGTACTAAGTCTCGTGATTCGGGCTCAACGATATTCTGAATTGAAAAATCCGGAGATTGAACTTCTTCCAGGGTGTATTCAAACATATTTAGCCATGCTGAATTCACCAGAGCATAATTATGTCCAACGATTATATAAATCGGGTTTTTGGAGCTTTCAATTAATTCACGGTATTGATTTTCGCTTTCAAGGCTACGCAGTTCTGAATCATACCTCATTAACTCACTTGCTGCTCGTGAGGCAAAAACTTTAAAGATATACCGAGCCAATGTTTCCGAGGGGAAGGGCGATTTTTTCAGTACAACCATAATCCCTGATACTTTATTGTTGGAATCAAATAAAGGTGTACCAATATATGCATCAATTCCCATATCCTTCAGCATGATGTCTTTAGGGAAATGATCAGATACGCCACTGACATAGCAACAAATATCCTTATTCACTACTTCAAAGCAGGGTGTACCTCTTAGAGTGTATTCGAAATTTTCAATAATGCCGTTAGGGGTACTTACTGCTATCGTTCGGATTCTATCCTCAAAACCGGGAATTAATCGCCCAATAAATGCATAGTCTGCATCCAGACTAACAAGAAGGTTTTGCATGAATGAGTTTAATACTTCCCTTGATGATGTTCCCGAGATAGATGTAATGAGTCGGTTTATAGTATCAGACAGAACCTTTTCGCCTTTTTCTAACTGGATGGTATTAATGGCATTACCCAGGTCGTCGCTAAACTCAACTAGCAATGCTGACTCCAGGTCTGAAAGCTGGTGGCTAGGTTGGATGGCTAAGACTATTATCCCCAGAAGGTCTTTTTTGAAGTAAACCGGAATTGTAAGTGTTTTGGCGTTCTCCTTAAATTGCAGTAGGGGACAATCTATACAGGCTTTATCATCCTTTTCAATAAAGAAAGGTTCTCTTCTCTCAATAGAAAGAGTTGCACATTGATTTATACCTTCAGTAAGAAGTTTTGTTTCTAGTTCTGAACCATATTTACCAAAGCCTTTTTGCTCAAAGTGCAGTATTTCTCTATTTCTGGTAAGTATAGCTATCCAAACAGACGAGAAATTATCAATGGACACAAGAGTATCACAGAGCTCTGCTAACAAATTTTTTGTATCTCTGGTACGTACAAAAATTCTGTTAAGCCTGCGAAGTATATCAATAACTTGTAGCTGGTTTTTATGGTTATTCATATCCCAAAATCTATGTAAAGTTAAAAATAGGAATCATTTCCTACGCATTTTTACATAAATTTTAGTATATAGCCTATATAATCAGGCTAATTGACCATGTATTTACTTTGAAGTCAGGTGTTGTTTATTTTTTTGTTTCTTTCTTTTCCTGCAATTTTTTTAGGATTTCTTCTTGAATTGCAGCAGTAACAGGCATGTATTGATAGAAATCCATTGAGTAATTAGCTCTTCCACTGGACAGGTTACGCAGAGTT
Source organism: uncultured Porphyromonadaceae bacterium (assembly GCA_964467485.1). GTDB lineage: Bacteria > Bacteroidota > Bacteroidia > Bacteroidales > UBA12481 > JAUVKA01. The sequence goes on from CAYXQX010000108.1 coordinate 5,884, forward strand.
GTTGCATAGCCAAACATTTCAGACAAAGGCACAAATCCATTAAGTTTTTGTGAGCCCTTCCTATACCTTCTCATTGATTCAATTTTACCTCTTCTTCTGTTGAGGTTGCCTACAACATCTCCAATATAGTCATCAGGAGTATTGATTTCAATTTTCATTACTGGTTCGAGAAGTGTTGGTGAGGCTTTCATAAATCCATTTTTAAAACCAATAGATGCACATGTTTGGAAGGCCTTGTCAGATGAATCGACTGCGTGGAATTTACCATCCAAAAGGACTGCTTTTACATCAACCACAGGGAATCCCGCGAGTACGCCTCTTGCCATTGTTTTAACAATACCTTTACTCACTGATGGAATAAATTCAGATGGGATGTTTCCTCCTTTAATCTTATTTATGAATTCATATCCATTGCCAGTGTTTGGTTCAAGTCGCATTATAACATGAGCAAACTGACCTTTACCTCCTGTTTGTTTAGAGTGTTTGTAATCAACATCCACCTCCTGCAGGAGTGTTTCTCGGTATGAAACAGCAGGTTCACCAACTTCAACTTCAACTTTAAATTCTTCTTTTATCCTGTCGACAATAATTTCGAGGTGCAGCTCGCCCATACCGGCAATTATTGTTTCCTCTGTTTCGTCATCGAAATGGGCATTAAAAGATGGATCTTCATTTGAAAGCTTGCTTAATGCTTCACCTAATCTACTTTGATCTTTTCTTTTGGCAGGGTTAACTTTAAGTTCGATAACCGGAGGCGGAATAGTTATATTCTCAAGAATTAATTCATTTTTTGGATCGCACAGTGTATCACCGGTTTTAGCAGTTTTCATCCCAATCAAGGCTACAATATCACCTGGGCCTGCTTCAGCAATTTCCTCTCTATCTTTTGCATGGATTTTAAGGATTCTACCTATTCTATCAGTTTTTCCCTTAGTGGAGTTTAGAATGGGCATACCACTTTTCAGGGTACCTGAATATATTCTAATAAAAGTTTGTTGCCCAACATATGGGTCATTAATCAGTTTGAAAGCCAAGGCTGAGAAATGATCTGAGGGAGATGGATAACGTGAGTGAGTTTTTTCAGGATCATCCACATCGTTTCCTATTATAGCTCCAGCATCAATTGGTGATGGAAGGTAGTCAATTACGGCATCCAGTAATAATTGGACGCCCTTGTTTTTATATGCAGCACCACAAAATACAGGAGTAATAAGTAATTTAAGGCTTGCATCTCTGGCGGCTGTTTTTAGCATCTCAGTAGGAATGTCTTGCTCGTTTAAAAACAATTCCATGATTTCATCACTATACTCAGCCAGTTGTTCTGCCAATCTGCTTCTCAGTTCTTCTGTTTTTTGACGGTGCTCAACTGGGATTTCTTCAACTATTCTATCCCCATCGTCGTCGAATTTGTAATATTTTCTGCTGACAATATCAACAATGCCTTCAAAATCTTCCTCTGCTCCAATCGGAAGTTGAAAAGCGAATGCTTTAGCATCCAGGTATTCGTCCATCATTCTTAGTACATCGAAGAAATCAGCACCACTCCTGTCCATTTTATTAACAAAAGCAACTCTTGGAACCTTGTAATTGTCGGCCTGATTCCAAACAGTTTCACTTTGTGGTTCAACTCCTCCAACAGCGCAGAACAGGGCCACCATTCCATCAATTACTCTCAATGATCTTTCAACCTCAACAGTAAAGTCGACATGGCCAGGGGTATCAATAATATTTATGGCTACGTCTTTCCATTTGGCTGAAATGGCTGCTGAAGCAATGGTAATTCCTCTTTCCTGTTCCTGCTTCATGAAGTCCATCGTGGCCGCACCATCATGTACCTCACCTATTTTTCGGTTAATACCGGTGTAATAAAGAATTCTTTCGGTTACAGTAGTTTTACCGGCATCAATATGGGCTGCGATTCCGATATTCCTTAAGTTGTTAATTGACATTGTTTTATATTTCTTATTTAAAAAGCGGGTGCAAAGGTAGGCTTTTAATGAATAGTTAGGAAATTATTTATTAAGTGTTTATTAAGAAGGTAAAAATTGTTATTAATTGGTTGTTTATAAGTGAGTTAATTTAGCTTTTAGTCCTGTGATTTCTCTACTTGCTTTCGGGTCTGAGTTGATAACTCTGATAGTAAAACGCCCTTTTTCATGCTACATTATTTAAGGGGATTTTTTGAGGGATACTTTATAATCAGAATATTCAATTATCACCTTTGCCTCCTTTGGCAGGGAATCTGGTGTGCTTGCAGGGTCTTTCATGAAATCATTCATCATTTTAACCGGGATCGACATATTGCTGATCTCAAAGATAACGACTAGCCTTGATGGAAGGATCTCTTCTGGTTTGGAGTACTCAAAATCAATAATATAAGATCCGGATATTCTGGTGAAGGTTTTCATTCTTAAAATTCTGACATTCTGTGGATCCAGCCATAGCTGAGCTAGAATAATATCCGATTCAAGAGACTCAGGTATGATTTTTAATATTCTGGTTTTAACGCCCCTGACATCCTCCTGGCCGGCATCGATTGCTGTATGACTTTCATTGAAGAGGGTCATGTATTCCATTTGGACTCCATTTTTCGGCAGAAGAATAAGCCCTTTTGCATCAAAGCTAAATTTTCCTGGTGCGAGGTAACTAATTTTCACTTCCCGGTCCTTTATATTGATGAAATCTACATCAATCTTTATGATAGCATCTACTTCGAATGATTGAATTTTATTGTTTTTTTCCTTTAAAATATTGATAAGGCTATCGGCGCTTGTTTGTCCGTAGCTACAGTTTATTGTGGCTGCGATAAAAATCAGGAATAATATTACACGTCTAAGATTCTTCATATTTAGCTTAGAATATCTTTTTTTCTGAAAATCAGTATAGTTGAACCTAAAAATAGAACTATGTAAAAAAGCTGCACGAGGACGGCATGGGCAACTGCTCCAGCTTGCAGGTCTGTTTGGAAAAATAATTGCCAGGAAGGTAAATATGTAGTGAAAATATACTTGTTTATCGGGCCCAGCAAGGTAGAACCAACAGTGCTTATGATTGTTATACCAACTATCAATGCTACTGTTCCAACTATTGGTCCAATAGAGTTTTCCGCCATTGAAGACAGCAGAAAAGACAAGGAGATTACGGTGGTCATGGCTAGAAGTCCATAAGCGTAGGCCAGTCCGAACCTCCAGAGAAGGTCGTCGGCTGCAAAGAAGTTGACTTTATTTGTAATTACCATTAGGTCTCCTGATTTAAAAATCAGGGAACCCACTCCCAGGCTAAGGATAATCATCATCACGATCAACAGTAGAGAGTATATCCATCCTGATAAGAATTTTGCCAGGACCAATTGTACCCTGCTTACAGGACGGGTCAACAGTATTCTAAATGTTCCGCTATTGGCTTCTCCGGCCAGGAGATCTCCGGTGACGAGTGCAACCAGTATTGGCACATGAATCCACAGTGTATTTAAAACTAAATAGGAAATTAGATATACATTGATGACTTCGCCCTCAAAGATGAATCTTTCGCTTATGTTTTCAATGATCATTCCAATCATTTCATCTCCGCCGAAGTAAATACCTGCTTCAATAGCTAATATAATGACCAATAGGGCAGCAAAGCCAATATAAGTTCTTGGTTTAGTAAATATTTTATATAGTTCTATGCTAATCAGCTGTCTCATTTTCAGTTATTTGCAGGAAATATTCTTCCAATGATCTAATAGGTTCAATAGCATATATTTTACATCCCATGTTTGTTAAGAATGATGTAAACTCGGGTATCTCTGCTTGTTT
>CAYXQX010000109.1:0-9659 GCA_964467485.1 uncultured Porphyromonadaceae bacterium
TCCTTTTCAATCCTGATATACGGTTTGCGAATCCAAGTATTTCACTTCCTCTGGTCAGGCATTCGGAGTAGTACTGTGAAGCATGATAATATGGAGCTTGTGATTCTGTTCCTGTTTTGATAAGGTTTAGAGCATCACCGTATTTTTTCTGCTTATCTGGATCCATGGAAATCCACTTTGTGAATTTATCCTGAAGAGCTTCTTTTGTACCCTTTACATTAAGAGCTTTAAGGCCTTTACTCTGACCAATTGAGAATTTCCAATAGTTAGTTGAACCAGAATATTTTGAGGCATATTGGATTCTTACTTTTTCATCAGCAAGCATATCTTCGAGCATCAATTCCTGACGAAGACCTCTTATTTTAATCCTGTTAGGGTGGGTTAGAGTCAGTTCTTTGTCAATTTCATAAGAGGTCATGAAACGAGTTGTTCCACCAGGATAACCTAGAATCATAGCAAAATCACCTTCAGTTACACCCTTCATCGAAATAGGCAGATAATGTTTGGGTTCGAATGGTACATTTTCCTCTGAGTATTTGGTGGTAGGCTCCCCATCTGGAGACATATATACACGGAAAACGCTGAAGTCACCAGTATGACGTGGCCACATCCAGTTATCAGAATCCGCACCAAATTTTCCTATAGAACTTGGAGGAGAACCTACATAGCGTACATCAGCATATCTGGTGTAAACAAGTAAGTAAAATTTGTTGCCTGAAAAGAATGGTTGAACACTGACTGATTGGGAATCCCCTGCTTCAACTTCATCCTTAATTTTGCTGGATTCTGCCCTGATTATTTTTGATCTCTCCTTTTCGTCCATGTCGTCATTAAGAAGATCATTGATCCTGTCTGATACATCTGTGATGTAATCCAGGAAAGTAACTGATAGGCCAGGAGAGGCAATCTCATCAGCTTTAGTTGCAGCCCAGAAACCATTTTTCAGATAGTCGTGCTCAACAGAGGAATGGGATTGAATTGTTCCGTATCCGCAGTGATGATTGGTTAGTAGCAAGCCCTGATCAGAGACAATTTCACTAGTACATCCTCCGCCAAAAATGGCGATGGCATCTTTAAGACTGGAATGGTTAACGCTGTAGATATCCTCAGCAGTTAATTGTAAGCCCATTTCTGTCATGGTACCAATGTTCAGTTTCTCTAAAAGCGGCAATAGCCACATCCCCTCATCAGCTTTGGCGTTCGTGCTGAAAACCAATGCGATACCGATGAATAGTGCGGTAATTTTTCTCATCATAATGTTTTTTAGTTTTTGAGAACTAAAGATAGAAAAAAATGAACCTCTTTTAGTTAAAAAAATTGTAGATCTTTAGTATTCAAAGCTGCCTTAAAAATGAAAGAATTTAATATTACACTTTGCAAAGCCTTGTGCAAGCTTCTGTTTTCCTGGTTTTTCATTGCATTATTATTAGTTCTTAGTGATTCACCCCTTTGTTCTCAAGGTTTGCCTGATGGGTATAACGAATTGTTTGCAGGATCCGGAGAGTGTGCAGTTTGTCATAATTCTCAGATTAGTCCGGATGGTTTTTCAGTTGCTATTGCTGAAGACTGGCGATCAACAATGATGGCTAATGCATCCCGGGATCCTTTATGGAGGGCAAAAGTGAGTGCCGAGGTCGATGCTAATCCTATGCATAAAGAGTTTATTGAAGACAAATGCTCAAAATGTCATGCTCCGGCAGGGAATATTAATATTCATCATTTAGACGGGGGCAATTATTTGCTTTCTAACCTTTATACCGATCCATTCGGACTGGATGGTGTTCAGTGTACCATTTGTCATCAGATTACTCCATCCAGCATGGGTACTAACTCAGCTGCTTTTACTATTGGAACAGAGAAAAATATTTACGGGCCATACCAGGCTCCATTTGCCGGGCCAATGGTAAATTTTACGGGTTACACTCCAATGTTTTCAGACCATATCGACAATTCCGAATTGTGTGGTACTTGTCACACTTTGCTAACACATCCTGTAAGCCCTGACGGGGAAGTGTATGAAAATGAATTTGTAGAGCAAGCCATTTTACAAGAATGGAAAAATTCTATTTATCCTGATGAAAACATAAACTGTCAAACTTGCCATATACCAAGAATCAGGGGACCTGTAACTATTAGTAACACACCTCCGTGGCTGGATGGGCAGGACTTTTTTGGACAACATCATTTTGTTGGAGCAAACATCTTCATGAACCGTATTTTTCAGGAAAACGTAGAAAATATTGATCTGACAGCAAGCCTTTTTCAACTACAGAATACCGAATCAAGAACCAATTTATTATTGCAAGAAAAAGCTGTTGCCTTATCTGTAGATGAGTTGGAAAGGAGTGAAAACAGCCTTAAAATTAGCTTAGAGCTAAAAAACCTGGGTGGCCATAAACTTCCTGCCGGCTTCCCAAGTCGAAGAGTATTTATTGAATTTATTGCAGTAGATGCTTTGGGTGATACCATTTTACATAGCGGAAAAACTACTCCTGATTTTAGGATCATAGGAGAAGATTCTGCTTACGAGCCTCACCACGAAGTTATTAGTGGGGATAATCAGGTGCAAATATATGAGATGGTGATGGGTGATGCCGCCGGAAGTCCTACAACCGAACTTTTACGAGCTCATAATCACCTTAAGGACAATAGATTGCCTCCGAAGGGTTTTACTAGTGGGCATATTTCTTATGATACAGTAAGGCTCGTTGGCAATGCAACAGAAGATCCGGATTTCAATAGAAGTAATGGGATTGAAGGATCTGGATCAGATCTTATCTTGTATGATATCCCGATAACAAATAACTCAGGGAGAGTGGAGGTAATTGCCAGGGTCTATTATCAAACTATATCACCGGAGTGGCTGGAGGATATATTTTCCAGGGAAACACCGGAATCGGGAATATTTGAGAATATGTATGAAAAATCAGGAAGTCAACCTGTACTAATGGTCAGTGAAAAATTAGTCAGTCAGAGCACATCTAATCCTGATGTAAAAACAGACAATGGCATTTCAATATTTCCCAATCCTGTAGTTGATGAACTTAATATTGAATTTCAAAATGATTTAATGGCTTCAGTTTATTTTCACGACTTAAATGGTAAGTTGCTTAGGTCCTATGTTAAAGATCAGAATATAAGCTCAATGCAGCTAAATGTAGAGGGGTGTAAATCAGGAATTTATCTTCTTAGAATACAGCAGGGGAATCAAAAATTAATAAAAAAAATCGTTCTGCTTTAATCTTTCATCTGTGATTTTTGGAAATCAATACTTAACTGATCGTCAAGTAATCTAAAGGTCAAACGGTGATAAGAGCTAACTCCTTTTTCACTAATACCGAGACGGTGATTTTTGGTAGGATAACCTTTGTTTTTATCCCATTGATAAGCAGGGTATTCCAGGTGTATTTTTCTCATGTAGTCGTCGCGGTATGTTTTGGCCAGTACAGATGCTGCTGCTATAGAGGCAAACCTGCCATCACCTTTAATTTCGCATGAGTGATCAATATTGGGATAAGGATGAAAGCGGTGTCCGTCAATCAGGAGAAAATCAGGTTTAATTACAAGTTTATCTATAGCCCTGTGCATTGCAAGTATAGAAGCATTCAGGATGTTAATCTCATCAATTTTTTGTGGTCCTATCTCCGCAACACTCCATGCGAGGGCTTCTTCCTCAATCACCTTTCTCAGCAGGATTCTTTTTTTCTCGCTCAGTTTTTTTGAATCATCAAGATCCGGATGTGAAAATCCTTTAGGAAGTATAACTGCTGCAGCAAATACAGGGCCAGCCAAACATCCCCGACCTGCTTCGTCACATCCTGCTTCGATCCTGCCGGCTTTAAGGAATTCACGTAATCTGGCAGTCATTATCTTTTTTGTTCAATCAGGACAGATTCCAAGCTTTTCCAAACTTTTTCAGCTGTCTTGTCCCATGAGAATTTCAATTTTTGTTCTTTTCCTCTCGTAATCAAGTTATTCCTGATTTCATTGTTGCTAACAATAATTTCCATTTTAGAAGCTATTTCTTCAATATCATTGGGATAAGCATAAAGGGCTGCCTCCCCGCCAACCTCTGGTAGTGATGTTTCTGTTGAAGTGAGTACAGGTAATTGTACATACATGGCTTCAAGAACAGGGATTCCAAATCCTTCGAACCAGGGAACAAATGTCAAGGCAAAAGCAGAGGCGAGAACGCTGCCCAATTCTTCCTGATCGAGTCGGCCTGTGAAGATAACCCTGGACTCATTGTGCGGGCCAATCAAATCTCTAAACGATTTCGTGTTCCTCCACATGGCAGCTCCAACTATTACTAATTTTATGTCAGATCCCGTTTTCTCTACAAACTTATCATAAGCCTTAATAAGATTATTGAGGTTTTTCCTGGGATGTAAGGAGCCAATAAAAAGGAAATATGGTTTTCCCTCAGTGTATTTATCCCGGGCAATCTGTTTTTTGTTTTCCTCGATTGGTAGATATTTAGGATTTGCACCATTGTAAACAACATCAATCAATGACAAATCAACTCCATAAGTTTTATTCAGATCATTTTTGGAGAATTCCGATACTGTACAGATTCGTTTTGCCCTCCCGGCAAATTTTGGAAAGAAGTAGTTATAATATTTTCTTGTCCAGAAAGGCAAATCCTTAGGCCTGTGTGCAAAATTGATGTCATGAATCACAGGCACCGAAGGAACGCCTGATCTTAAGGAAAGGTATCCATCAGGAGAAAAGAAAAGATCAGCCTCTACTTTTTTCAATACTGAAGGAATAGTAAACTCCATCCAATAATACCATAATAATGGATGACGGGTTGGTGGGCCTGCAATTATTGGATGGATATTATCAGAAAAGATAAATTCTTCGTCATATTTGCGGTCGAAAATGAAGAAAAACTGGTGTTCGGGATGGTCAACAGTTATTCTTTTCAAGCTTTCATACATGAACCATCCAATACCTTCCAGCTTTTCTCTTTGTAATAGTCTGCAATTGACTGCAATGTTCATCCTGATGTTTTCCAGATTGTAGAAACTGCAAAATTAAGCAATGAATACCTAATTTTGTTACTTTTGGAGACTTTAATAACGGAATTGCCTGTTTGTTGTGAGAACGAAAGACAAAAGCTTGAAGCAGAAGTTTGTAACCAATCTGGGTTTGATTATTTTACTTAACCTACTGATCAAACCTTTATGGATCTTTGGAATCGACCGTGTGGTACAAATCAACACGGGAGAAGCCTTTGGTATGTATGGGACTCTGCTTAGTGTTTCCTTTCTGCTAAATATTTTATTGGATCTGGGTATTACCAATTATAACAACCGGAACATTTCCCAGAATCACCAGTTACTGCGGAAATACTTCTCTAATATTGTTATTCTGAAGTTTATTCTGGCCGGGGTATATGGCATCGTGGTTTTCAGCGTTGCTGTCATATTAGGCTATGATGGTCAGATGATGTACATCTTAGCCTTCCTGGTTCTAAATCAATTTCTGACCTCTTTTACTCTGTATCTCAGGTCTAATATTGCCGGTATGCAAATGCATACTGTTAACTCATTGATATCTGTGCTTGACAGGGGCCTGATGATCATCTTTTGTGCTGTTCTATTATGGGGAGGAGTCACAGACCGACCTTTCCAAATTGAGTGGTTCGTATATGCACAAACAGCAGCATATCTCCTTACCATGCTTATTTGTTTTGTTATTGTATTGAGAAAATCCAGATTCCCCAGATTTAAGTTCGATCGATTATTCTTCATGGTTGTCCTCAGACAGTCATTCCCTTTTGCTTTACTGGTATTATTAATGTCGGCCTATACCAGAATTGACCAGGTAATGATAGAATATCTGCTTCGGCCGGAGGGAAAAGCTCAGGTGTATATTTATTATCATGGATATAGGCTGTTTGATGCAGCATACCAGTTTGCGATGTTATTTGCAGTATTGCTCTTTCCGATGTTTTCTAAGATGATAGCTGAAAAGAGCAGTATTCGTGAATTGACCCGTTTATCATCTTTACTCCTTTTTATACCTTCCATTATTCTGGCAGTGGGTTCCATGTTTTATAAGGAAGAGATTATGATGCTGATGGAATATGACGATATTACTGATTCAGCAGCAATATTTTCTCTCCTGATGTATGCTTTTCTGGGCATGGCTGCAACCATTATCTATGGCACTCTTTTAACTGCAAACGGTAATCTGAAGTTTTTAAATATTACATCAGCTATTGCTGTAGTAATCAATATAAGTCTCAATCTTATTTTTATACCAAAATACCAGGCCTTTGGAGCTGCCATTGCTGCAGTTTTCACTCAGGGTTTTGTTGGCTTTAGTCAGTATGTTTTCGCAGCCAGAAGATTTGGTTTTGGGCTTGATCCCAAGCTTATTTTTAAATTGGCAGTATTTATTGCCGGGGTAATCGGACTTGGCTTAGGGTCGCTTCAGTTAAGCTCGATTTGGTGGGTAAGCTTATTGGGCATGATGTCGGCATCGATGATATTAGCCTTAGCATTGAATCTCATTGATTTAAGATCGATGATAAAACTTATTACCAATGGAGAGGAAGTTTCTAAAGAAGCTAAATAATGTATTTTTTCAGATCTAAAAGGAGAAAAAACTTAATAAATTAATTATATGAAATCTAAAAGTTTTTACAAATCAACACCGATTTTTCTGGCTTTTCTATGCATGGGATTTGGAGATGCCGTTGGCCCATTTGTTGGTCTGGCAAAGGACACTTTTGAGCTAAGTAATTTCATGGCCACTCTCATCCAATTTCTTGGATTTATTATGTTTCTGATTTTATCCATCCCGATGGGTATATATCAGGATAGGACAAGTCGGAAACATGTACTCCGACTGGGACTTGTTATTGCACTTATTGGCCTTGTTATCCCAATTTTCAAAGGGCTTGAGTCTTATGCAGTATTCCTGATTACCATTATGTTGCTTGGTGGAGGTGCAGCTATTCTGCAGGTGTCTGGGAATCCTATTATGAGAGATGTTTCTCCTGATGGAAGGTTTGCCAGAAACCTTACTCTGGGTCAATTTGTAAAGGCCATTGGAAGTTTATCCGGGCCTATCATCCCGGTGATAGCATTAAGATGGTTTGGTGCTGATTGGAGTCTTATTTTTCCTATTTATTCAATTGCCCTGCTGATTACGCTTGTATGGATCAGCTTTGTTAAAATTGATGAGAAAAAGGAAGTAGGAAATAAGCCTGCATCCTTTGCTTCCAGTTTTAAACTGCTCGGGAATAACTTTGTCCTTCTGATGGTTTTAGGGATATTCCTTTATGTTGGTGCAGAACAATGCATGAGCTCAGGGATCCCACTTCTTCTATCCGATGAATATGGAATTGACATACAGAGTCTTGGAGTTGCAGGAACGGGTCTTTTCTTTCTTGCTCTTGTAATTGGTCGGTTTATGGGTGCAGTTATTTTGAACTGGATATCGGCCAGAAACTTTCTGCTGATAACTGTTGCCTTATCTATCATTGGTAGTGTCACTATCCTCTTAGGGATTAAAGTCCTTGCCATTGTTTCTATCTTTTTCATAGGATTGGGTTTTGCCAATATATTTCCACTAATATTTTCAATTGCAGTGGAAAAAATGCCTGAGCGAACAAATGAACTCTCAGGCTTGATGATATCTGCTATTGCCGGCGGGGCTATTTTGCCTCTGATTATGGGGAAACTTGCTGATATGGGTGGCATTACCTTAGGCTTGGTTGTTCCACTGGTGGCTGTGGTATATATCCTGTTTGTTGCTTTTAAGATTAAGAAGGCATAGAGCCAATTCATGCAGTTCAATATCATTGGCTTGTCGTTAGTTTATGATTAAGCCTGATATATCTTATAATTCAGAAATATCAGATTACCTATCTTTGCAATTATGAAAAAGGGAAATGCAATAATTGGCCAATCAGGGGGACCTACCTCTGTAATAAATTCGAGTTTGGCCGGTGTAATTGAAGGTGCAATAGCGTCTTCAATTATTGGAGAAGTATATGGCATGAATTACGGAATCGAAGGATTCATGCAGGAGAAAATTATTAATCTGGGAAGCCAATCAGAAGCTGTTCTGAATGGATTAAGATCAACCCCGGGATCAGCACTGGGATCTACCCGCCATAAAGTCAAGGATGAGGATTTCCCCCAAATTATGTCGGTCCTTAAAAAGTATAATATCCGCTATTTCTTCCTTATAGGAGGTAATGATACTATGGATACTATCAATAGAGTTGAATCATATTGTCGGTCACAAGGATATGATATGACTGGCATAGGTATTCCGAAAACTGTTGATAATGATTTATTTGGTACTGATCATACGCCTGGTTTTGCCTCTGCGGCAAGAAGCAATATTCTTAATGTGATGCAGTCGGGTGTTCTTGCACGTGACATGAAAAAGGTGGATCAGTTTGTAGTCTATCAGACTATTGGCAGGGATGCTGGCTGGCTGGGTGCCTCAACTGCTTTGGCTAAAAGTAAGTCTGATGATGCTCCGCATCTGATATATTGTCCGGAGTTTACATTTGATAAGGATAAGTATCTCTCTGATGTTGAGAAGGTATACAAGGAGCATGGATGGGTATCAATTGTATGCGGGGAAGGATTGAAATACAAGGATGGCACACCGGTAAGCGCATCACAAACAACTGACAAATTTAATAATGTTGAGTTTGGTGCAATGGGTGGAGCAAGTGTGGGGCTTAACCTACACCAAATGGTTTCAAAGGAATTTGGTTTCCGCGGTGAATTTCAGATTACTGAATCATTGATTATGTCGGATATGGTTAGGGCAACAAAGCTCGACCTTGAAGAAGCTTTTCAATGTGGGTTAGAGGCCGTTAAGCTGGCTGAATCAGGAGAAACCGGTTATATGGTTTCTATGATAAGGAAATCCAATGATCCTTATACCATTGAATTTGGAAAAGCACTACTTAATGATGTTGCAGTAAAGGCTAAGCCTATGCCAATGGAATATTTTAATCCTGAAGGAAATCATGTCAGTACTTTATTTTTGGATTATATAAGACCTTTAATTGGGGAATTGCCTGAATTTGTTGAACTTGAAAAGAAATATATTTGAAATAGCTTAATTAATATGACTAGAAAATTTAATAAAGTAGTTGTTTCTGTGCAGGCTCATCCTGATGATGCTGAATCTTGGAATGCGGGCACTTTGGCGCTTTTAAAAGAGCAGGGATACCAGGTTGTTATTGCAACAATGACTGCTGGCGGAATGGGTGGTATTGGATCAGATGAAGCCACCACAATTAAGATAAGGCGGGAAGAGGCTGCCAAAGCTGCATCTGTTTTAGATGCAGAATACTTTTGTTTCGAAGGAAGAGACGGCTATCTGTTCGACACGGCAGAAATGAGGATGAAGGTTACTTCAATGCTCAGGCAGGTTAATGCTGGTATAGTGATGACACACCTTCCTATGGATTATCATTCTGATCACAGGGTATGTAGCCAGATTGTTGAGGCAGCTACCATAGTTGCTTCACTTCCAAATGTTCCGGTAAAGGAGAAAGAGCTGGATGTTACTCCACTTTTATATCATACTGCACCCATGACATTAACCGATCCTATTGGTGCACCAATAGTTCCTCCTCAATTTTTTGTTGATGTGAGCAGTGTAATGGATACCAA
>CAYXQX010000110.1:0-9606 GCA_964467485.1 uncultured Porphyromonadaceae bacterium
CTACCTCATCTGTGGTTAAATAATCTTTCCAATCCAGTTGTGTGAAAGGATTGCTGGGTAAGAGGGTTTCGTTATAATCGAGATATGTAAAAAACCATCGGAATTTTTTTGTCAATTCTGCTTTAACCCGCACGGCTGGTAAGCTATCGGAAGGATTCATGTCAGTATTGAATTCTTTATAATTTTTGAATGTTTTGGATAGAATAAGTTTGTGCTTATCATCTTCCACTTTAACCCACTCTGAATTCCATGTTGTATTTGAAACAGCAGGGATGTAACTATCCAAAATGGAGGTAGAGTCTCCTTCCAGAACTATGGTTTGTTCTATTTGGCCGTTGGGTTTGATCTCTGTAGTTATGAAAATATCCAAACATCCTTGAAGAGAAAACATTAAGGGTATCATCAGGATAACTTTTAATAGTTTCTTTTGTGCTTTCATGGTAGGTGCAGTTTATTAATTTTATTTATTGCGGATTTACATTTAATATTTTTAATGATTCAAATCTTTGGATCATAGGAAAGCTAAATCCTGATTTTCCAATTAGCTCAAGAACTGCATCTCTGTTTTCAACAAGAGAAAGTTTTCGAAGGCTAAATTCTCTATTTTTCATTGTGGATCTTAGATTTACTTTATCGTCAATAATCCTGGGTCTAATGTTATCTGAAGTTACAGCAACCAATTCGTCCCAACTGAAAAAATGGTTGATAACTAAAATCTCTCCTTTATGATGCGTTGCCATGCTTAGTTCAGGATTATTATTCACTCTATTTTCCAGATTTGAGATTTTTGAAATGGTTTTTAATTGTTCGGTTGAAAAGGCAATGAAAAATAGTATGCAGGCTGCTACTAATGCTCTTTTCAAAAATATTGTATGCCTGCTTTTATTTTTTAGAATGAGTGTAGAAATACTATTCTGGATTTGGCTCTCGATTTTAGTTTTAAAATCAGGATACATTTCAAGAACAGGTTGAAAAGCTATATCTGTTAGGTATTTATTTATATCCTGATTTTTTTTAAGGCAATCATTACACTGTTTGAGGTGTTTTTTTAGAAGAGAGGTTTCTTCACCTGACAGTTCATCAGGTTTTAAAAACATGAGAGGTTCGATGAGTTGGCATTCTTTCCTAATATCTGTAACCTTTCTTTCAGTGCTCATATCGTATATTCCTCATTTTGTAAAATTTCCTTGATTTTTTTTCTAGCCAGGTAAAGGTTTGTTTTAATACTCCCTTCACTCATTTCTGTTATTTTTTTTACTTCTTTTATGGATAATGCTCTGATATCGCGCATTAAAAACACCTCTCTCTGTTTGGTTGGGAGGGATATGGCAATTGTTAAAACCCTGTTCTTTAGTAGTTTGAAATGAAGGTCGTCCTCATTAGAATTGTCTGGTATCCTGATGTTGTCAAGGGACTCGGAATTTTGAAAAAACCTTCCTTTTCGATTTCGGTCGATACACTCATTATGAACAATTCTATAGAACCACGAAAAAAACTCTCCTTTATCCTTATCAAAACTATTTATGTTTTGCCACACTTTGATATAAGTTTCTTGAACTGCATCTTCGATTTCAGTATCATTAAATAGAGTGTTTTTTGCAATAGTTAAAGCATCAGTCATAGTTAACCTCATTAAATCAGAGATTCCATTTTTGTGTCCTCTCCTAATTTTTTGCACTATTTGAAAAAGTTTTGCTTGCGTCATTAATGACCTTTTCTATTAGTAATACGAATCTGAGATCAAAAAGTCAAATTTTGAATTGCAAGGTACAATACAAATACTCTATTTCTTTTTGGGTATCACCCAAAATAACTTCAAAATATTTTCCATTCTAGAGGCAAGGATGCATATATACTAGAAAAGGCTATATGAATTTTGAGGAGAATCATGTTTATCACATTTTTAATCGAGGGATTAACAAAAATCAAACCTTCTATACGAGTAGAAACTATGAATATTTTCTTCAAAAGGTTAAAGAAATTATATCACCTTATTCCAATATTCTGGCTTATTGTCTGATGCCAAACCATTTCCACTTTCTTATCAGGGCCAGTAAAGAGTCTTGTAATTATCTTCAAATGGAGGGAAAGAATACGGATAAGATGCAAATTCTTAGTAAAAAGATTGGTATAGTGCTAGGCTCTTATACACAGGGTCTTAACAGACAGCATGATCGCTCAGGAAGTTTATGGTCACAAAAGACCAAGGCAATCGAGTTAAATAGGTTTAAGGATGCCTCAGAATACCTTGAATCATGTTTCCATTATATTCATCAAAATCCGACTAGAGCCGGTTTGACAAAAAAGATGGGAGATTGGCCATATTCATCCTACCATGAATTTCAAAAGAGATCAACAATGGATATTTGTCAGGTGGATCAGGCCTTGGCGATGCTTAATAAAACTCCTTTAGAGTTTTTGATTGCGTCAAGGTTGGTGAAGGAAAATCGGGATTTGAAAAGTTTTTTATATTATGATAGCGAACCGTCCGCTTAGCCGACGGTTCGCCTTATGAAAATTAGTATTTTTGCAAAGAAAAATTTTTAACTCTCAAACACCCAAATATGATCGTCTTCTTCCAAGGAAACTCAAGGATCTTCGCTGTTGAAACAACAAAAGCCCTTAACCAATCTGATACAGAGAAGCTCTGCTGGTTATTTGGCAACGCAACCCTGATCGATATGGACCAATTAAAAGGTTGGTATAAAGGTCCAAGAAAGGAAATGATTACGCCATGGTCAACCAATGCTGTGGAGATAACCAGAAACATGGGTATATCTGAACTTATCCGTATTGAGGAGTATTTTCCTGTTCTGGATTCTTCAGCCGATTATGACCCTATGCTTGAGAGTCTGGTGCAAGATCCCGGGCAGAATTTGTATACAATACGAAGGGAGCCTGAGCCAATTATTCAGATTAATAATATTCATGAGTATAACGTGAAGGAAGGCTTGGCTCTGAGTGATGACGAAATTCAATATCTGGAAGAGCTGGCTGAAAAAATTAATCGCCCCTTAACCGACAGTGAGGTTTTTGGTTTTTCTCAGGTTAATTCAGAGCACTGTAGGCATAAAATATTCAATGGGACATTTATTATCGATGGGGTGGAAATGCCTGATTCCCTTTTTACACTGATTAAGAAGACTGCAAAAGTTAACCCCGAAACAATTGTTTCTGCCTACAAAGATAATGTGGCTTTTGTTGTGGGACCCCAAATTGAACAGTTTGCTCCTGCCAGTCAGGATAAACCTGATTATTTTGAAACCAGGAAGATAAATTCTGTTTTGTCTTTAAAGGCTGAAACTCATAATTTCCCAACTACTGTTGAGCCTTTTAATGGGGCTGCTACAGGTTCAGGTGGTGAGATAAGAGACAGACTGGCAGGAGGGAAAGCCAGTATTCCTCTCATTGGTACAGCTGTATATATGACTTCTTATCCCCGACTTGAGGCTAATAGACCATGGGAACTGAAAAGCAAAGAACGGAATTGGCTGTATCAAAGTCCTGAAGATATTCTAATCAAAGCCTCTAATGGAGCTAGTGATTTTGGAAATAAATTCGGTCAACCTCTTCTTTGTGGTAGTCTTTTGACATTTGAACATGAAGAGGATAATGTCAGTTATGGGTATGACAAAGTAATAATGTTAGCCGGTGGAGTTGGATTCGCGAAAGGTGAAGACAGTATAAAGGATACTCCGGAACCAGGTGATGTTATTGTTGTTCTTGGAGGAGACAATTATCGTATTGGAATGGGTGGAGGAGCTGTGTCATCTGTTGCTACTGGTGAATTTGATAATAAAATTGAATTAAATGCTGTTCAAAGATCAAATCCTGAAATGCAAAAACGGGTTTATAATGCTATAAGGGCTATGTCTGAAGCAGATAGTAATCCGATTATTTCTATTCATGACCATGGTGCAGGAGGGCATCTCAACAGCTTATCGGAATTGGTGGAGGAGACTGGTGGAACAATCCATTTGGATCGGCTTCCTGTTGGTGATCCAACCCTTTCAGCAAAAGAGATTATTGGAAATGAATCCCAAGAACGAATGGGTTTGATTATCAGGGAAAAAGATGTTGATGCTCTGCAAAAGGTTGCAGAAAGAGAGCGGGCTCCATTTTATAATGTTGGAAAAACATCTGGTGATTATCGATTTGTGTTTAAAAATAAATCAGGATATCAGAATCCTATTGATTTGGATCTTGCTTACTTATTTGGCAAACCCCCCAAAACCGTTTTAACTGATGATAGTCAAACGAAGAAGTTTAAGCCTCTTGAGTATTCTGTAGATAAGTTTGATGAGTATCTTAATCATGTGCTTCAGATTGAGGGAGTTGCTTGCAAGGATTGGCTGACAAATAAGGTGGATAGATCGGTGACCGGTAAAGGTGTTGTGCAGCAAACAGCTGGTGAAATCCAGCTACCGGTTAATGATCTGGCGGTTGTTTCCATTGATTACCGTGGCGAAAAAGGAATCGCTACATCTATTGGACATTCAGCTGTTTCAGCTCTTGCTGATCCTGCAGCTGGTTCCAGACTGGCCATTGCTGAGTCACTTACAAATATGGTTTGGGCTCCTTTGCGAGATAGAATCAAGGGAGTTTCCTTGTCTGCTAATTGGATGTGGCCCGCTAAAAACCCCGGGGAAAATGCTCGCCTTTATACAGCTGTTAAGGCTCTAAGTGATTTTTCATGTAACCTGGGGGTGAATGTTCCTACAGGTAAGGATTCTATGTCAATGACACAAAAGTATCCTGATGGAAAATTGGTTTATGCTCCAGGGACAGTTATAGTATCTACAATAGGTGAGGTTCCTGATGTTAAAAAAGTGGTCCCTCAGAGAATGCTTAATGAGCAGGATACGAGCATTTATTATATTGATTTTAGCGAAGATAATTTCGAATTAGGGGGAAGCAGCTTAGCTCAAATTCTGGGAAGAATTGGGTTAGAAACGCCACAAATGAAATCGGCTGTATATTTTCGAACTGCTTTTGATAGCTTACAGGAACTTATTGAGAAAGAGCTTATTTTAAGTGGACATGATGTTTCATCAGGAGGAATAATAACCTGTCTCCTTGAGATGTGTTTCCCAAATACGCAATCAGGAGTAGATGTTGATCTGAATGAATTACCTGATCGTGATCCTGTTCGCTTATTATTTTCTGAGCAACCTGCTGTAATTGTCCAGGTAAAACAGAGCGAGGAGTTTGAAGAATTCCTTAATAATAGAGGAGTTAATTTCTATAAAATTGGATCACCTTCGGATAATCGGGAAATAAATATTGAGGGAAAAGACTTTATTTATAAATCCTCCATCGATGATCTACGTGATACTTGGTTTAGAACCAGTTATTTGTTAGATCGAAAGCAAGCGGGTTCTGAACTAGCCAGACAAAGGTTTGATAATTATAAAAAGCAGCCACTGAAATTTAGTTTTCCGCAAGAATTTTCCGGGAAGTTTTCTGATAAAGGGATTAATCCTGATAGAAAAGAAAAATCAGGAGTTAGGGCCGCAATAATTAGAGAGAAGGGTGTAAACGGCGATCGAGAAATGGCTTACGCTATGCATCTGGCCGGCTTTGACGTAAAGGATGTACATATGACGGATCTTATTGCCGGCAGAGAAACTCTTGAGGATATTAACTTTATTGTTTTTGTTGGTGGGTTCTCAAATTCTGATGTTTTGGGTTCAGCTAAAGGATGGGCTGGGGCATTTTTATACAATCAGAAAGCTAAAGAAGCTCTTGACGCTTTCTATGCCAGGGAAGATACTCTCAGTCTTGGGGTATGCAATGGCTGTCAGTTGATGATGGAATTGAAATTAATAAATCCTGATCATTCATCCCATCCCAGGATGCTCCATAATGAGTCGGGAAAGTTTGAATCAGCCTTTCTGAGTATGGAAATTATGGATAACTCTTCAGTTATGCTAAACTCTCTTAGTGGCAGTAGTTTGGGTGTATGGGTTGCTCACGGGGAAGGTAAATTTGAATTCCCTTCTGATATTGACAAATACAACATTGTTGGTCGATTCGGATATTTGGAATATCCAGGCAATCCGAATGGGTCACCTGAAGGAATCACGGCCATTTGTTCTGATAATGGACGTCATCTGGCCATGATGCCTCACCTTGAAAGGGCCTTCCTGCCGTGGCAATGGGCTCATTATCCTGATAATAGGCATGAAGACGAGGCAAGTCCCTGGCTTGAGGCATTTACCAACGCCAGAGATTGGATCAGGATAAATAAAAATTTGGATTAGTTGGCTTGTAAATATTTTTAAAAATAGCTGCTTCCATCCCAACAATGGGTACAAAGTTTTTCCTTTGGTAGACCGATAGCTTCAACAAGATCAGGTAAATCCTGGTACATCAATGAATCCAATCCCAGGTTGTCTGCAATTTGCTGAACCATAGCTTGATACCTGTCGGTTGTGGGATCGGCAAACTCCTGTAAATTTTGTTCTTTTCCTTCGAGTTGGGTAATTGCTTTCCGTGTTGCCAGCTCCAGAGTTGATCTTGATTGAGAGAAGTTCAAGTACTTACAGGGGAATGTTAGAGGGGGACATGCAATTCGCATATGAACTTTTTTAGCACCACATTTGAGCAAGTCTTTTGTGTTATCCTTTAATTGTGTTCCGCGTACGATAGAATCATCCAGAAAAACCATTGACTTATCTTTAATTATTCCTGCATTTGGAATTAGCTTCATTTTTGCCACCAGATCGCGCATGCGCTGGTCTTGAGGCATAAAGCTCCTTGGCCAGGTTGGTGTATATTTTGCGTAGGCTCTTTTATAAGGGATTTTACGCTCGTTACTATATCCAATTGCATGACCGATTCCTGAATCAGGAATACCTCCAACAAAATCTACCTCAACATCATCTCTTTTAGCTAGGGCGGCTCCACATCTATATCGGCATTCATCAACATTAATCCCTTCATAAATGGATGGTGGATATCCATAATAAACCCATAGGAAAGAGCATATCTGCATCTTATCATTAGGCTTACGCATGATCCTCATTTCTCCTGATGTTAACTCAACAATCTCTCCAGGCCCTACATTATGTTCAATTTCGTAATTGAGATTAGGGAAGGCACAGCTCTCAGAGGCAGCTGCATAGCCATTCTCATTTTTCCCAATAATAATAGTGGTTCTACCAAGCTTATCTCTCGCAGCAATAATTCTCTCAGGAAGTAAAATGAGCAGGGAGCAAGATCCTTGTATTTTAGCATACACGTTTTCAATACCGGCAACAAAATCATTTTCCTCACAAATCAACTTTACTATAAGCTCGGTAGGATTGGTGAATCCTTGTTTTGTTTCAACAAACTGCATTCCCTTGTCAAGAAAATGCTTGGTTAGTTCGGCGGAATTATGGACCCTACTTACAGTGACAATAGAGAAAGTACCCAGATGTGAGTTAACTAAAATAGGTTGACTATCGGTATCGCTTATTACTCCAATGCCTGCGTTTCCCGAAAACTCAGGTAATTCATCTTCAAACTTTGATCTGAAGTAATTATTTTCCAGGCTGTGAATAGATCTCTTAAAGGTTCCATTAGGTGTAAAAAACGTCATTCCTGCTCTCTTGGTACCAAGATGTGAATGATAATCAGTTCCATAGAAAACGTCAGCAACAACATCTTTGCTACTTATTGCACCAAAAAATCCGCTCATAAGTTATTTTTTATTGTTGGTTAAAGATGCTGAAAGATAAAAATTGTAACAACGTTTCCGGCCAATTTATTAATGATTTTACAAGTCTTTTTCCACAATATAAAAAACCCTGAGAAACAGTATTGCTGAAAAAGCAAAACCAGTACTATCTCATGTATTTTGAGCTTCTGGTTAATATAAATATTGCATAAGGCTGTAGACTGATTTCCCGATCATTGATCTTAAAAACATTGAAGTTATTAAAGACCATTTCAAATCCATCCAGTCCACGAAGTGTTGGGATTCGTTCCATTTCGGAACTGAAATTAATAATAACGATAGCTTCTTGATCTTCTGAAAATCTATAATAAGATAAAACCTTCGGATTACTGGTTTCGATGCCACTAAGTTGGCCTTTTGAAAGGGCTGGATTTTCGTTTCTAAGCTTTATGAGGCTTTTATAATAATTAAAGACGGATGTACAATCGTCTATTTGGTAGAACAGAGGTTTGACTGTACGGGATGATGATGCATATGGTATTTCCCAATTTGTCTGACCTTCATCCTCGCCCTCAACATTCCAGATAAACGGTTCACGAATATACTCATCTGGTTTTTCTCCCAGCATTCCGATCTCTTCGCCGTAATATATAAAAGGATTCCCAGGAAGAGTTAATAGCAAGCCTGCAGCCAGTTTTGCCATATTGTCATTCCTATTGAATTGAGTCATTACCCTATCCATGTCGTGGTTTGTAAGAAAGATGGCATCAACATAATCAGGATTTATTGATGAATAAACTGAGTCGATCTTGTTATAAGTTTTAACTATCCCTAGATCCTCACCTTTCAAAACACTTTTTCTAATAGTATCTGCCAATTCAAAATTAAAGGTGGAATTAAATCCTGATTTAAGAAAAGGGCTGGTTTTTTCTGATCCCCCCATAACTTCTCCGGCTAAAATAACATCAGGATTTATTTTTAACATTTCCTGATGGAATTCTTTCCACCAAAGCAAAGTCTTGTGCTTTTGATCAGGAGGATAAATGTGTTCTGCCGCGTCTATTCTAAAACCGTCTACACCAACATCTTGGAGCCAAAATTTACCAATTTGAAAAAATTCCTCTCTCACATTTTGATCATCAAGATTGAGGCCAGGCATTTCCCACCATAGCAAGCCGTAATATCTCTCGCCTTCAGTTTTTTGTCCTTTTTTATCTCTTACCTGATGCCATTGGAAGGGGTTTTTAGCAAACTCATCTTTATCATCCGACCACACATAGTAATTCCTGTATTTATCATTGCCAGCTACTGCTTTTTTGAACCAGGGATGCTTATTAGAAGTACTATTGACAACTAAATCAACTAGTATTTTCATGTCAAGATCATGTGCTTTTTGCAAAAGATCTCTGTAATCATCAAGAGTGCCGTAGTCTTTATGGATACTCATGTAATCCACAATATCATACTTGTGATAAGAGGGTGATGGGTGTATAGGAAGCAGCCATAATCCTCCAATTCCAAGGCCTTTCAAATAATCAAGCTTGCTGGTTAAGCCTTTTAAATCACCAATACCATCACCATTGCTATCATAATACGATTGGACGAAAACAGAATAATATACTCTTGTATCTTTTAATTTATTTGATTTCAGTTGGCGAGGTGGATTTTTTCCTGCTTCCTGCGCCTTCAGTTTATTTCCGCCAAAGTTGGGGATTGCAAATACTAATATTAGAAATAGACAAATAGTCTTCATAATCTTAGAATAATTTTGACGTGAAAATACAAATTTATTAGCGTAACGCCCCAGATTACTATTCCAACAGGACCCCGACGGTCCGCTTAGCCGACGGTAGGGGTGTTTTATGTTACCCCCGACGGTCCGCTTAGCCGACGGTAGGGGGGGGGGTGGTGTATTCAAATTATTTCTTTTACTTTTATTCACT
>CAYXQX010000111.1:0-9589 GCA_964467485.1 uncultured Porphyromonadaceae bacterium
AGAATTAAAGGTATTATTCAGGGATAAGTATATCCAAAAAATCAGGAAAACATAATTATTTTAGCAAAATAGGCCATCAGGCCCATGCCTGTCTTGAGAGCTTCTTCATTGGCCTCAAAACGTGAGTGGTGAACTGGATAATTTTTTTCACGATCAGAAAAACCTGTACCCAAACGATAAAAACACGCAGGGATGAATTGCGAATAACGTGCAAAATCCTCCCCTGTCATTCGTAAATCCAGATCCCTAACATTTTCTGTTCCCAGATATTCTGATGCGGAATGATTAAGCTTTTCTGTTATACGCTTATCATTTATCAAACTGGGATAACCACCAATAATTCTACAATCCACCTTTCCTCCCATAGATTCAACCATCCCGTGGGCCAGATTTTGAATTTCTTTCAATGCCTTTGATCTCCACTCCTCATCCATAGTACGAAAAGTACCTTCCAAAAATGCCTTCTCAGGGATAACATTGGTGGCCCCCCGGGCATCAAACTTACCAAAAGAAAGGACGGTGGGAACATGGGATGGTGCTTTGCGACTAACTATCTGTTGAAGACTAACTAACAGATTGCTGGCGATTAAAACGGGATCCACAAGAGTATTGGGCATAGCAGCATGACCACCAGTACCAGTCACCTCAATATATATTTCATCCGTTGAAGCCATATACTGACCAGGCCTAAAACCAACTTCTCCGGCTGGCATTTCAGGAAAAACATGCTGTCCTAAAATATAATCCGGTCTGGGATTATCCAATAATCCTGATTTTATTATGCGATCAGCACCACCAGGTAATAATTCCTCTCCGGGTTGGAATAAACAACGAATCCTCCCGGGCATATTGTCCATAAATTCCTGAAGTATCCTGATGGTCCCTAGCAAAGATGAGGTATGAATATCATGTCCACATGCATGCATTACCCCATGATTTTTCGAGATATATGGAATACCCAGATCTTCCTCAATTGGCAAAGCATCAATATCAGCACGAAGAACAAGATAAGGGCTATCTCCCTTGCCAATAAGATCAACATATAAACCTGTCCCGGCAACGTTAATGGGCTTTAGCCCCCAACCTTCAAGCACAGTCCTGATGAAAGCCTGGGTTTTGAATTCCTTAAATGACAATTCGGGATATTGGTGCAATTTTCTTCTGATTGACAGGATCTCTGGATAGTACTTATCTGCCAGTGCCAGTATTTTTTGCTTGTCCATAAAATTCAATTTAAAAATCCAGACTTAAAGAAAAGTAAAAAATCCGTGGAAGAATAACATAATTCTCTATACCCCACGCCCAATCCAAACGGACATAATAACCCAGAAGCCGGCTTCTGACTCCAGCCCCAAATCCAGCAACAATTGGTTCATTACTCTTTTCAATCTCAATAGTAAGAGGCCCGTTCTTTATAATCTCCCTGTTAAGGTGATTCCTCTTGTCATATGGATTTGTACCTGTCCAGGCTGTACCTATATCAAAAAATCCTACAATCTGGAAGTTGGAAAGAAAATCAGAATTGATAGGTCTGTTGGCGAAATACCTGAAAACAGGCCATCTGATTTCCGAGTTAAAGAGGGCAAAACTATTACCATTTCTAATATTCTGAGTGAAGCCCCTCATATTTGTGGCCAGTGCCTGAAAAACAAAGGTTTGTGCCGTATCTATCGGAACAGAATAATCAAATGTCTCAACTTTCCTCGACAAGTTGGTCCAATTATCTACTCCGCCAAGATAGTATATCAGACGGCCACTCCCGAAAGAGGTACTGGTAGCAAAACGGTTTGCCCAGATCAATGTTCTATGAATGGGCTGATAATGTCGAATATCTGCCCCAACAATAAAAACATCAGAATAGTCACCGTTAACCTGCTGGAAATACTCCCCGAAAACCTTCAAACGTGTTCCATTGTATATATTTAAAACAGGTTGCATCGTATTATCAAAAATATACTCCAGCTTGGCCCCTCCCCAGTATTTAACAATATTGTCGCGCATCAAATTCCTCTGATCTGTTGCCAGAAAAACATTGTTATCATTCCTAAAGCTGAATGTCCCTTTCAATGCCATAACCTGACTAAAAGGATATTTAAGAACTAAATAGGTTGACTGAGAGCTGGTTTTTATCAGTGAGGAGTAATCAATTGTTGCTGATTGGTAGGTTTGACGATGATAAACCAGCTCCTTATCAAGCCTCTTCTTTAAATTTTCAAAACTTATAAGATATTCATTACTATCAAAATCTCCTCCAAGCCGAAGTCCGGCTGTAATTTTATAATCTTCAAATAAATCCTGAGTCCCAACTTTAAACAACATATTAAATCCAGGATTATAATAAACTGCTCCTCCTGTAAAAGGTTGATACGACGCATTTAAAAAACTAAAATCCACTTGAGAAGCAAGATAATTCACATAGAAGGCTGGTTCATATATGCGAATAGCTGGTAAATTAAATTTATTCCCTGTTAATGGATCAGAACGTCCACCTTGAGGTGGCCCCCTACTAATCAATCGCTGCTTAATTTGCTTTTTCTCCTCCTCAAAAATGTAATTATTTATATCAATCTGATTTTGATATTCTTTTAGAGAGTCTCCTTTTCCTATGGCGCTGACTCTTCTCATTTCCATTGACCTGATTAAAATATCCTTGTCCTTTTGAGCCTGCACACTATCTTCCCTGTCCAGACGATTCTCCTCGTCAATACTATAACTTGTCCTGGGCAGTAATTTCTTTTGTGCTTGCTGCTCCGGTATGGATTCCCGACTTAAATAATACTTGTTATTAAATAGCATAAACTGAGAGATACCCCCACCCTTTTGACTCGCATCGTGGTTGATAATGTTCCTGTTATACGACGACACAGGAGAGACTCTGGAATAGTAACGATAATGAGTTGTAGTATCGATAAAAGAAATAGTGCTATCGTACCTTGCTAAATACCTGTTGCGAATTCCACTGTCGTCGCCCAGAAAAACATATTGATTGTTATTAACGGGGATGGGCTGAATACGATCAAAATATTTATTTTCAGCTAAACGCACCAACTCATCAGACTTATTCTGATAATCATAAATAAAAATATCATAACTAATCCTTCGCTCCTTGTTTTCCTCTTCAGCCTCTAGTGAGTTACCCATACGATTACTGGAGAATACTATTTGCTTACCATTATTGGCAAAGCGAGGATGAAAATCATCTGCCTTATCATTAGTTATTCGTTCGTTCGTATGAGCCACCAGATTGTGAACATAGATATCAGACTGTCCTTTCATAACACCTGAGAGCACGATAGACAAACCATCATTTGAATAGGAAAAATCGAGAACTTTTTCAAATAATTTAAGATCCTGATGCTCCCATTTGCATGTAGAAACAGGAAAAACGCTGAATCTTACCAAACCCTTAAACTCACTTGTCATTGCCAGAACCTGGCCGGAAGGATGCCAGGCCAGTATTGGAAAGGTGTTGTCTTCAATCTGATTCAGTTTCTCTCCTATCTTGAATATTTTTTTTGCTTTACCTTTTTTGTTATCATAAAGGAAGACCTTTGCCTGCCCTTTCTCCATACGAACAAAAGCAATCTTACTGCCGTCGGGGCTGATACTGGAACTAATATATCTAATCCCTTTTTTATTCTTCAATTTAACACTGGCAGGTAGCGGATCACTACCTGCATGCGCTTTCTCTGAATATCTTTCCCTAAAAAAATGAAGCCATTCGTAGCTTAGACTTTTTAGGGAGATCCCCAATACATTGAGAAAACCGGCAGAAGTATTGCGGTTAATCTTTGTAAAATATAGTATGGTCGGTATAATGGCATCTCCATAAGTTTGGGAAATAAAGTACCATATGGAATGGCCGGCATAGGCAGCTTCTTCGCCTGTAAGTTTTCCAAATTTCTCAAAACTCCCCGACAGGATGCCATCTTTCACACGGTTTTCTGTTTCTATATCCCATCCTTTGGATAAATAAGAAATTAAGCCTTTTTGAAACCATTCCGGAATATTGATCAAGGTTGAGCTTGCTAACCTATCCCTTACAGAACCCCCGAAAATCATCTCCCCAAGAATAACCTCAGAAATTGCCCCCCTGATCTGCTCATCCAGTTTCTCGTGATCACCATCAAAATATAAGAATACCTTATTGTCCAGAATTGGTGTCACTCCACCAATATTGGTGCTTTCCTGACCTGTAACAAGACCAATATTACTCTGTCTGAAATCACTCAGCTTGTTAAAGACCAGAAAGATCATTCTTTTACTTAAAGAATACTCAAAATAATTCTCAAGTTTACTTATTTCTGAAAACGCTTTTTCGCCAACATACTCACCCAAATCCTGTCCATTCGGCTGAAAATACACATCAAAACGATTAAAACGGTAAAAAGAATAGAAAAAATCACTCTCCAAAATATCACCCTGAGCATACTGGATTCTGTTCTTCCCAAATTGCATATGAAGACCATTATAAAACTGCCCAAAAGCCTGAGAAGCAAACAGTAAAGCAAACAATGTAACAACTATATTTCTTCGCATCAACACCACAATTTTAGAAGGTACCCACTACAAAAAAAATGCCAATCAATTTACATATTCTACCCGGTATTCCCCGATTGTATCTATGAAATTATTAATTTTGGCATCAGATACATAAATGGTCCGCATGGACTGCCACCAAATAGAAGATATGAAACGTTTAGTTTTTGTCATTATTACAGCGGTAATAGCGTTGGGTACAACACCCTCGCAGGCACAATTTGCAGAAGCAACTATAACTTTCGACAATTTGAACCATAACTTTGGGAACATTAAAGAAGGCGGAGGATTTGTTGAACACACATTTTCATTTAAAAATTCGGGTACTGAACCTCTCATATTAAATAATGTGCGCTCATCATGTGGCTGCACAATACCAGAATGGAGTAAGGAACCAATAGCACCAGGTAAAAGTGGTACTATTAAAGTGAGTTTTAATCCTTTAAGAAGACCAGGCGCCTTTCGTAAATCAATTTCAGTGCAATCAAATGCTAAGGTTAAAACAACCATTCTTTACATTGTGGGTATGGTGTCGGCAAAACCAAAAACTATTGCTGATGAATACCCAATTAAAATGGGTAATTTAAGATTGGCATCTAATCATTTATCGGTAGCTAAAATTCTGAAAACACAACAGAAGTCTGCTTCAATAAAGATAATTAATGACTCTGATCATAACATCAGGATAACTATTCCTGATGCCCCTGAACACCTTACATTTTCAGTACAGCCAGAAACTTTACAGCCAAAACAAAAGGGTATTATAGCTGTAGAATTCGATGCTACCAAGATTGACGACTGGGGTTTTGTCAGTAGTCGTTTTTACCTCTACCTTAATGGAGAAAAGTTTACCGGCCGAGTGTTAGCTGCAAGTGGTTCAATTACAGAAGATTTCACTCATTTAACAGCTGCACAAAAGGCAAATGGTCCAAAAATGACCCTGACTGAAGAAACATTTAATTTTGGTACTATTACACAGGGGGCTGTTATTGAACATGATTTCAAATTCAAGAATGAGGGAAAGGAAACTCTGGTTATCAGAAAAATCAAAACTAATTGCGGATGCACTGCATCAATCTCCAGCTCAATGGAAATAGCTCCTGGTAGTGAGGAAGCTTTTCATGTTACATTCAATTCCAGAGCAAAAAAAGGAAAGCAACTTCAACATATTACAATTATAACTAACGATCCCAATATACCGACCCATACGCTACATGTAGCAGGAACGGTTAATGTACCAGAAAAGTAATGGATAGCAAAGGCGACAAATCAACTCTTAAGGTAAATAAGGGTGTTGAACAGCCGCCTTCTGTTCACCCCGGATCAGTACGAAGATTCAGATCCAGAAAAAAAACATTATTGAAACCCTCAGAGTTTCTTTCCGGAATACTGAAGGGAAACAGGACAATCCTGTCGCAAGCTATAACCCTGGCTGAAAGCCAACTGCCCGAACATTTTGACATGGCTCAGGAAATCATAGCTCTTTGCCTTCCATATACCGGGAAAAGTATGCGGATAGGTATTACAGGTGTTCCCGGCGTTGGCAAAAGCTCATTTATTGAAGTTGTAGGAGGGTATATTACTCAAAAAGGTCATAAGCTGGCCGTTCTTGCTATCGATCCTTCAAGCGAACGATCAGGTGGTAGCATAATGGGGGATAAAACACGAATGGAGTCTCTTTCAGTTGATCCCAACGCCTTTATCCGACCATCACCATCAGCTGGCTCATTAGGAGGAGTAGCCAGAAAAACCCGGGAATCAATGCTTCTGTGCGAAGCTGCAGGCTTCGATGTGATATTCATTGAAACAGTTGGCGTGGGTCAATCCGAGACTACCGTGCATTCAATGGTCGATTTCTTTTTATTATTAATGCTGGCCGGTGCCGGAGATGAATTACAGGGAATAAAAAGAGGGATTATGGAAATGGCAGATGTTATTGCCATTACTAAAAGTGATGGCGAAAATGTTTTGGCTTCACAAAGGGCTAAAAACGAATATACCAATGCCCTTCATTTATTTCCACCCTCTCTTTCAAATTGGACACCACAGGTCACAACTCTATCAGCCCATGCAAATACAGGGCTAGATGGTCTGTGGGATTTAACGGAGCAATATTTTAAATTTATTAGTGGAAACGGATTCCTCGAAAAGAACAGAAAAGAACAGTCGCGCACCTGGATGTATGATACTATTCAATCCCGCCTGATGGACAACTTTAGGTCGGACAAGGAAATTCAGGATAAAATTAAAGATGTTGAAAAAATGGTTATGAAGGGAGAAATCAGCTCTTACGCCGGGGCTAGCGATCTTTTGGAACAGTACTATAGAAAAAAGCAGGAATAGCCCTCCCATTTATTCCAAATACTCTAATCACCGGCAAGCCCTAACCCTATCTCAATATAAGTAGGCACATCCGAAGGCATTATATTGTCAATCATATCCTTACTGGTTTTATGCCCTAATCTCACAATTATCATATCCCTGGCAGGAATGATTAAAACATACTGCCCTTTTAATCCTCGCATTGAATAAACCACTATGCCTTGATGCTCATGCATCCACCATTGCCACCCATAATAATCAACCCTTTTGTCGTGCTTATCAATTAAATGATCAGCAGGAGACAAAGCGCTCTCAAGATATTCGGGATCAATAAGTTGTTTATCATTCCACAAGCCTTTATTAAGAATCAGCTGCCCAAAACGAGCAAAATCACGAGCATTGGAATTAAATCCAACAAAAGCTTTTTCTAAACCATTAACCTTATCCAGCGACCATAAGGCATCATGAGCAGCTCCCATTGGCTTCCATAGATTCATCGATGTATAGGCACTTATCGACATGCCTGTAGCCTTTTCAAGAATTATTGCCAATAACTGAGTATTCCCATTTTTGTATTCAAAGTGTTCCCCGGGAGTAATTTCCAATTCTTGATTGAGTGCAAGATCCCTCAGATTGTCGCCGTAATACGACTTTGTTGTTACAGACATGGGATTCCAGTATGAATCCTTCCAGCTAAGTCCGGAGCTCATCTCCAGAAGGTGTTTAATTTTAACTTCAGCAAGCCTGCCGTCCTGAAATTGAGGAATAAAAACACCAACTGGCTGTTCAACAGATTCTATACTTCCATGATCTATTGCAATCCCAACTAAAAGGCTAACAATACTCTTTGACATTGAAAAGGCACTTGATAATGAACTAGGTGAATATTGACCCCAATATTTCTCAAACAGGATTGTTTCATTCTTAATAACTAAAAATGCCACAGTTTCATATTCACTTAACTTACTGTCAATCCCCGGAGCTAATACCCTGTTCCCTGCACCTGATAACTCCTTCCAGGGATCCTCCACCCCGGCAATAATAGTCCTGTTATCAAATTTTTTATAATCATCAATATCAGGATACTGGTAAATAAGTGTATCTCCAAGGTATTGTGGGAGTAATAAATACACCCCCCCCAATGCTAAAATCACAATTAAAAGGACCTTGGTTATTTTGAGATTTTTCATTGTTACTGTTTTATGTATTTCTCATCAACAAATCCCTCTCAGGAATGTTTAGTCTATAAAAATACATTATTATAGAAACTTAGAGATTAGTCGTTCGGGAAAATCCCTTATAAAGCACTAATTTTGTAAATTCTTTTTTCAAAAGTTACATTATGGATTTTGATCTTATAATTATCGGAAGCGGCCCAGGAGGATATGTGGCTGCAATCAGGGCATCACAATTAGGGATGAAAACTGCCGTTGTTGAAAAAGCTGATTTAGGAGGCATTTGCCTTAATTGGGGGTGCATTCCTACAAAAGCCTTACTCAAATCAGCCCAGGTTCTTGAAACGATCAAGCATTCTGCAGATTATGGGATTGGAATAAGCGGGAAAATTGATGCAGATTTTGCAAAAATTATAGAAAGAAGTAGATCCGTGGCTGATGGCATGAGTAAAGGGGTTCTCTTCCTGATGAAAAAGAATAATATTGAGATTCTCAGAGGCTTTGGGAAAATCCCGGAGAGAGGCAAGGTAGATGTCAGTGATGAAAATGGTGAGATAAAAACATATTCCACAAAAAATATAATTATCGCCACCGGAGCAAGATCAAGGGAATTACCAGGTATCGAACAGGATGGGGAAAAGATAATTGGCTACCGAAAGGCATTGATTCTGCCCGAAAAGCCAAAATCTATGTTGGTGATAGGATCAGGAGCTATTGGTGTAGAATTAGCTTCCTTTTATAATTCAATGGGCACAGAAGTTACCATTGTAGAATTCATGCCTCAAATCGTTCCAAATGAAGATATTGATGTATCCAAAGCATTAGCTCGATCTTTAAAAAAATCAGGAATTAAAATCCTGACAGGCTCCAGCGTAACAGGAGTTTCCACTGAAGGGAAAAATTGTATTGTTACTATCAAAACTCCCAAAAAAGAAGAGTCCAAAGAGGTAGAAATAGTATTATCTGCTGTAGGGATCAGCCCAAATACCGAAAACCTTGGTCTGGAAGATTTAGGTGTTAAGATGGATAAAGGATTTATTGAAGTTGACGAATTCATGAGGACTAATATTGAAGGGGTATTTGCCATTGGAGATGTAGTGCCAACTGCTGCATTGGCGCATGTTGCCTCAGCCGAAGGGATATTATGTGTTGAAAAAATAGCAGGTCATAATCCAGAACCTGTTGATTATAAAAATATTCCGGTATGCACCTATACCAGTCCGGAAGTTGCATCTGTTGGTCTAACAGAAAAGATGGCTTTGGATTCAGGCCATGAGATCAAAATAGGTAAATTTCCATTTTCTGCGTCGGGCAAAGCAAGCGCTGCCGGGGTAAAAGATGGATTTATAAAACTTATTTTTGATGATAAACACGGAGAGCTTCTTGGTGCCCACATGATAGGTGCTAATGTAACTGATATGATCGCCGAAATAGTGGTAGGAAGAAAGCTGGAAATCACAGGGCATGAATTGATTAAATCTGTTCACCCCCACCCAACCATGTCTGAAGCAATAATGGAAGCCGCAGCAGCCGCCTTCGACAAAGTTATCCAT
>CAYXQX010000112.1:0-9584 GCA_964467485.1 uncultured Porphyromonadaceae bacterium
ATTCTATCTTACAGGGGAATGTAATCATTGCAGATCAGCAATACCTTAAACACTTCCCATCTAGCAGTGGTTCTTCTTTTTTCCTGATTGATAATGTGGAAAATGCAGAGCAGGCTGAGAGTGAGATGTCGAGGGGATTCAGGGATTTTGGCTGGGACATGAATACAACAGTTCAGAAACTTGCTGAGTTTAATTCCATAGAAAATACCTATCTGTCGATTTTTTTAATTCTCGGAGCTCTTGGCTTGCTACTAGGCACTGTGGGTCTTGGTGTTATTTTGCTTAGAAATTTACTTGAAAGGAAGAAGGAGCTTGCCATGTTTAAAGCTCTTGGTTTTGGAAATGGGTTGATACTGCGGGTTGTCCTGACAGAATACATGGGCGTGCTTGGAGCAGGGTTGCTAGCTGGTGGTGGGAGTGCAATAGTGGCAGTGCTTCCAGGTTTGCTTAAGCCTCATGCTGAAGTTTCCTTTAGTTTTTTACTTCTACTGGTTTTGATTATTCTTTTGAACGGAATTATCTGGATATGGTTTCTTGCATTAGGTTCTATCAGGAAACCTGATTTGCTTGCAGCTTTGAGGGATGAATAGGAATAGTTCTTATTGGCATTTTGAATATTGATCCAGGTTTTCCCTTGTTAAGATGTCGATTGGCATGAATTGCATAGGAGGGACATCTTTTTTATTTACCAGGTAGTTGAAGATCGTAGTAATTCCCAGGTATCCCTGTTCTTCAGGTTGTTGACTAATAAGAAAGTCGATGATATCCAATCGTAGAAAATCCTGATTTTCCTTAATCAAGTCGTAACCTACCAGTCGTATGTTTGTCATCTCCAGATCCTTAAGAGCTTTAGCTACACGATGGACCTTTGAGCCGGTTACGAATATACCATTCAGTTTTTCCTGATTTGATTGAAAAGCCTGGAGGCTTGCTTTGATCACATCTGGTTTTTGGCCATGAATATCTTTGGTGATAATCTCGGATGCATCACCTTTGTTTTCAAAGAATAGACGAAATCCCTTTTCCCTGTCGCTAAGATGATGGAGCTGATCCTTCTCCCTGGTAATATTAAAAACTATATAGGTGCTATTAGGTTGATTACCAATACTCAGTAGCTTTGCTGCTACGGCGCCCGATTGGCAGGAGTTCTGACCGATAAAGCTTATGTATGCAAATTTGTTTATTGGTGTATCGATACAGGCAAATGGGATATTTTCTTTTCTGCATTTTCCAAGAAAATGAATAGATTCCTTATAAAATACCGGAGCAAGCAACAGACAGTCGGGTTTGATTTTTAAAAGATCTTCGGATTTGTTCCTGAAATCTTTTGTGTCGACCATAGAAAAAGTAAAAACATCCAGCTCTAGTCCGAATGGAGCAAGTTTACTGCCGGCTCTTTTTATCCCTCTTAAATGTTCCGACCAGAATAGGTTTTCTTTTGAAGCCTCGGGAATGAGCACGGCCAGTGATAATTTACGTGAGGAGGCTAGAGTACTGGCAAGTAGATTGGGGGAATAATGCAATTCATCAATGATCTCCAATACAGCCTTACGTGTTTCCTGAGACACCTCTCCTCTTTGGTGGAGAACCCTGTCGACAGTTCCTGCAGATACTCCGGCGCGTTTAGCAATATCCTTTATCCTGATGTTAAAATTAGGTTTTTCTTCCACGGATAGAATTTTCATAAAGATAGGAAATGTTCAGTCGTGTGCGCACACGACTGTGCTAATATTCTTGGAAAGAAGTCAAAAAATCATCAACTTCGTGTGCGCACACGGAAAAGTTATTAAATCAGGATAAATTATGAAAATAGAGAAGTATTCCTTTGGTGTTGGTGATAGGTTTGGAATGGAAGGGAAGGCCCAACTCAGAGCTCTTTTGAGAGGATCGGAGCTTGGTGTTAAGCTGGTTCCTGTATGGAATAAATCAAACAGAGAGCATCAGATTATTGGAACGCGACCATCTGATGTTAGAACGGAAGCAGATGAGTCGGTTAATGCTTTAGAGTATAAGGGCCCTTATTATGTAGATGCTGATCATATCAACGCCGATACAGTTGGTCCTTTTATTGAGTGTTCTGATTTTTTCACTCTTGATGTGGCCGGTTATATTGGTAAAGCTGCTTCTAAGGAATCGAAGGAAGCGGCAAAGAAATATCTGGAGAGCTTCATTGGGGAGATAAAAATCCCGGGGATTAATGATGCTTTTAAGGTTAGTTCATCAGTTTTGGATGAGTTGCTGGACCAATATCTCAAGGCGATATTGGAAGCAGGCTCTCTTTACAAAACGCTTTGCATAGAGAAAGGTGAGGATAATTTTATAGCTGAAGTTTCGATGGATGAAGTTGAAAACCCACAGTCGCCTTTGGAAATGTTTTTCATATTAGCTTTGATAGGCAGAGAAGGGATAAAGGTACAAACTATCGCACCTAAATTCTCAGGAAGGTTTAACAAGGGGGTTGATTATGTTGGTGATTTAGTTGGATTTAGGAAGGAATTTGAGGAGGATTTGTTGGTCATAAATTACGCTGTGAAAGAGTTTGGCCTGCCAGAAAACTTAAAGCTGTCTATTCACAGTGGATCGGATAAGTTCAGTATTTACCCAATAATTGGTGAGTTGATCAGGAAGTATGATTTGGGTATTCATGTTAAAACAGCCGGCACTACATGGTTGGAGGAGGTTATTGGCTTGGCTCTTGGGGATGGGAAAAGTTTGCAGATGGTTAAAGATATTTATTCTGATGCCTTTGTACGTCAGGCAGAGCTGTGTGGCCCATATGCTGATGTTATTGATATTGATCCTGCCAGACTTCCTGACCCGTCAGTAATTAATAGTTGGACAGCCGGGCAGTTTGCTGATAGTATCAGACATATTCCCACTAATCAGGATTACAATTTAAATATTCGCCAATTATTGCATGTTGCTTATAAGCTGGCAGCTGAGAAAGGTGATGAATATATTGATGCTATCCGACGAAATCAGGATATAATTGCCAGGGAGGTGGAAGAGAATATTTTTGAAAGGCATATAAAAAGACTTTTTAATCAATAAGATATAAAGATGGCGGGATTTATTAATGAGGATTTTCTCCTTCAAAGTAATTCTTCAAAAAAGCTGTATCATCATTTTGCAGAAGATAAGCCGATTATAGATTATCATTGTCATCTTAACCCGGCATTGATAGCCAATGATCACCAATTCAGAGACATAACTGAGGTTTGGCTTGAGGGAGATCATTATAAGTGGAGGGCTATGCGCACTAATGGTGTAGCAGAAAAATATTGTACCGGGAATGCCACTCCATGGGAAAAATTTCAGAAATGGGCTGAAACAGTACCTTATACTCTTCGAAATCCATTATTTCATTGGACTCATTTGGAGCTTGAGCGTCATTTTGTTATTAATAAATTCCTGGGGCCGGATACTGCGAGAGAGATTTTTGATGTCAGTAATGAAATGTTATCCAGCAAGGAGTTCTCCTGTAGGAATATACTAAGCTGGATGAATGTTGAGGTTGTTTGCACAACAGATGATCCTATTGATGACTTAAAATATCACAAACAGTTGGCCGAGGAAGGATTTGCTGTTAAGGTTCTCCCAACTTTTCGTCCGGATAGAGCAATCAATGTTGGGGATATTGCAGCTTATAATCTTTATCTTAATGATTTGAGTGATGTTTCCGGAATCGAAATCAACACCTATGATAGTCTTCTTGAGGCTCTTAAGCTGCGTCATGATTATTTCCATCAGAATGGTTGTCGATTATCAGATCATGGATTGAAAGTTTTTACATCAGGAGAAGCAGCCCCAAAAAAGCTAGCAGCGATTTTCTCAGTTTTAAGGTCGGGGAAGCAGGTTTCGGAGGAGGATCAGGGTTCCTTTACGACTAATGTTTTATGGGAGCTGGCAAAAATGGACCATGAAAAAGGGTGGGTACAACAGTATCATTACGGAGCGTTAAGGAGTAATAATACAAGGTTGTTCAATATGGTAGGGCCTGATACGGGTTTTGATTCAATGGGAGATAGTTCCAATGCAGACAATTTGTCTCGGTTTCTCGACCATCTGGATAGTGATAATCGGCTTACCAAGACTATCCTTTATAATCTTAACCCATCAGATAATGAGATGATTGCAACTATGATAGGTAATTTCCAGGATGGCTCGTTCCCGGGAAAGATTCAGTTTGGATCGGGATGGTGGTTCCAGGATCAAAAAGACGGTATGGAAAGGCAGATGAATGTTTTATCCCTGATGGGCTTACTTAGTCGTTTTGTTGGGATGTTAACTGATTCCAGGAGTTTCCTTTCTTATCCCAGGCACGAATATTTCAGGCGTATACTTTGTAATATGTTGGGTGATGACATGGAGAAGGGTCTTATCCCAAATGATTTAGATTGGGTTGGTAAGATGGTGTCTGATATTAGTTACAATAATGCCAGATCTTATTTTGGTTTCCTAGATTGAACCTTTTGCCTTACATTGCGTTTATTCTGTTAAAAGAAAACAAGATGAAAAAAGCATTACTTTTCCCTTTACTATTTGCAGCCATAGTAGCTTTACAAGGTCAGGATAAAAAGGCCTACCAGTTATACACTAGTAATGGTGTACCTGTTACATATTCAGAGGTGGTTAATCAAGTTCAATTAGCTGATATTGTGTTTTTTGGCGAGTTGCATAATAATCCCATTGCTCATTGGCTACAATTGGAATTAACTCAGGACTTATTCAAAAAAAGCAGTGAGGATCTGATTTTGTCGGCTGAAATGTTTGAATCAGATAACCAGTTATTGTTGGATGAATATTTATCAGGTGTGATTCCTAAATCTCGTTTTGAGGCTGAATGTCGATTGTGGCCTAATTATCAAACTGATTACAAGCCGCTGGTAGAATTTGCCAAGGAAAATAAGTTGAAATTTATTGCGGCCAATGTGCCAAGGAGGTATGCCAATATAGTTTCTAAAAAAGGCTTTGATGTTTTGGAAACTCTAAGCCCTGAGGCTAAGTCGTTATTACCACCCTTACCAATAGATTATGATCCTACAGTTCCCTGTTACAAGGCGATGCTGGAGATGGAGGGGATGCCTGCTCATGTTACAGAAAACCTGCCGAAAGCTCAGGCATTAAAGGATGCAACCATGGCCCATTTTATTTTCAAGAACTATCAAACGGGCAAACAGGTACTACATTATAATGGTGCTTATCATTCGAATAATCATGAAGGTACGGTTTGGTATATCGAGCAGTATTTCCCTAAGGTAAGTGTTCAGGTTATCTCCACTGTAGAGCAGGGAGATATTTATAATTTGGATGAAGAAAATCTTGGATTAGGTGATTATATTCTTGTGGTACCGGAAAACATGACAAAAACCCACTAAGCCCTAGTTAAGGCTTAAGGCTTAAGTTAGGGCTTAAGGGGTGTTGTCTAATTGTGTTTAGGGCATTATTTTTTGTTATGAACGTGAACATCCATTTGTGGGAAAGGGATATTTATTCCACTGGCATTGAATTTGTTATAAACATTCTTGTTCATCGGGAAAAAAACATCCCAATACTTTTCTGATTTTGTCCAGGCTCTTACAGCAAAATTAACCGAGCTGTCGGCTAGTTCCGATACTTCCACAAATGGGGCAGGATCTTTCATAATATTAGGGTCAGCTTCAATAAGGTCCATGATAATCTTCTTTGCATCCTCAATCTTGTCTCCATATCCAATCCCAAAAGTCCAGTCTACCCTGCGTGTTTTTTCAGTTGAATAGTTAACCATTGAGCTGGTGGATAAACCGCCATTTGGTATTATGATTGTTTTATTATCCAGAGATTTAAGAATTGTATTGAATATTTGAATTTCGCTAACAATTCCATTGTGCCCTTGAGCTTCGATATAATCTCCCACTTTGAATGGCTTAAATAGAAGGATCATAACTCCACCTGCAAAATTTTGCAATGTGCCTGAAAGAGCCATACCGACAGCCAGACCAACAGCACCGAGAATGGCGATAAATGAGGTCATTTTAACACCCACCATACTGATGACTGATATTGCCAACAGTATTTTCAGGGTGGCAGAGATTAGAGATTTGATAAATGGTTTAAGGGTTGGATCTACGTCCCTCTTATCCATAAGTTTCCTTACCATTTTGCTTATTATTCCAATGATCCAAAGACCAATAATTAGTGCTACAATTGCTCCAACAAGCTTTGGCACGTAGCTGACAAGTAGTTCTTTTAATAAGACTAGTTTTTCTTCCATGATGATAATAATTAATTATGAGTTATGAGTAACGAATAACGAGTAACGAATAACGATTAACGAGTAACGAGTAACGAATAACGAGTAACGATTAACGAGTAACGAATAACGATTAACGAGTAACGATTAACGAATAACTATTAACGAGTAACGATTAACGAGCTTTTAGTCCCTAAATAAGTTTACAGATTTGATGAATGATAAAATATTTTCTGTTTTTACGCCGGGAGGCATACCTCCGCCACACGAAGCTATAAGTTTATCAGGATATTTACATTCGTCGATCATTTTTTTTGTTTGATGTTCAATATCCCGGAGTGAATCTTTGGCCAATACATCGCGTGGAGGTAGATTGCCGAGAAGGCACACTTTACCTTCAGTTGCTTCTGATATTTCATTAAGGCTTACATCAACTCCCATATTAAATATATTGACGCCCATTTCCGGCAATAGGGGAGCTGACTCTTTGGAAGGGGCATCATTATGGAGTAATTTTATGCTTAGGGGTCTGTCATATAGCTCCTTGAAGTAGGGTAGTCCAAATTCCTCGAACTGATCTCTGCTCATAAATCCAATAATATCATCAAGCAGCATAATGCCCTCAATTTCAGGCAATACTTTTTTCTGCAAG
Source organism: uncultured Porphyromonadaceae bacterium (assembly GCA_964467485.1). GTDB lineage: Bacteria > Bacteroidota > Bacteroidia > Bacteroidales > UBA12481 > JAUVKA01. The sequence continues at coordinate 6,885 of CAYXQX010000112.1, forward strand.
TCGTGCCATTGTATAAGAAAATCGGTAATTATCCTGATAAGTTTATGTGCTTTTTCGGGTTCCATCATCATGGCCATCAAAAATTCTGATGCTCCCATTAGATAGGTTGCAATATTGAGTGGCCCACGTGAAATTGAGAAGCGTGTATAGTGGCCATTATTCGCCATTAGCTCCCTCTTATGCTCTAATCTTTTTAGCATGAATGGCAACAGACCATCAGCTTTCGGATTTGGGACTTTTAGTTTATCAATCTGGCTAATATCATCAATAATTTTGTATGCATGGGGGAATTCGTTTTCAGGAAAAATACATCTGGCACCGAAGGCAGAAGGTTCTGTACACATTCCAAACTCTGACCAGAATCCCGGAATAAAAATTACATCAGGAAAAGTCTGGGCGGCTTTAAGGTGGGCATTAAACCACATCTCTTCATTTGTAAAGTAGTCGATAATCTTCATTCCGGCCCAGTTTGGAAGCCAGGGGCTATCGATAATAAATCCAATAGGTATGTTTTCTGATTTTTTCCCTTCAACGAGGTTCTTAAGTATTTCCCAATGTTGGTTTGTCATTTCTTTAGCTAGTATTTACAAGGATTTATTTTGGATATATTTTCACTTTACTATTTTTCTGATCTAAGGTTTTTAGGTAGGCCCAAGGTTCGGAATTCAACATGGACCGATGCTTCTTCCGTTCCTTTTTCAAAAGCTGCTTCAAATTGGATTTTGTGCTTACCCTGATCCAGCATCAATTGGCTTTGTAAGACTCTTGTTTTATCAATTAAGTGCCAGGTTTTGTCGTATAATCTAATGTAGCTACCGCCAGAATATTTAATGTGATGATCAGGGGGGATATTCATCGGCAATAGTACTTTTTTAAATCCATCAATATCAAGAGTGATATTTTTAAGTGTTCCGTCATTACCATTTGATAGAACAAATTGTACGGCTTGTTCGGGGTTGGGGTTATTCATCTCCAGATTTAACAGTCTGGGTTCACCTGGTTGGATATCAATATTCTTATAATCTCCTTTAACCAGACTAGCTTTGAATAGGTTCCAGGCATTCGGTCCGGCTGGCTCCAGGTGATATTCATTGCTGATATCCTCCATTTCTTTTTTTATTACATCAGGAAAAACCTTTGCCATACGGGCCGACTCCCATACCTTAATTTTTGCGAGGACCTCCTTGCCCATACCATGACTCTCAACTATTCCAGGGCTTGTGACCAGAGCAAATCCAGCGTCAAATCCGGCAGCTCTGGCCAGGAGCCACTCAATGTCTTCCATACTGATTTCGGTGGTCATGCGAAACCATCCAAGCATTGAGGGCATGAGATTACGGCGGTAGAATGATTGGTTAAGAAGCCTGTATTGAGTTTGGCTCTCACGAAATCCTGCATACCAGGGTTCACCCCAATTCATTCTGGTGTACATATGCCAGAAGAAGTGGCCGGGATTTGATGCATCTGTAATAATTTTACCCTGATTTTCAGGAGTAAGATTGTCGTACCATGTTTGTGTAAATAATTGACGGCCATACTGTCCAAGGCCGGTTGACCAGTTCCCCTCGAGGCCATCAAAAGATATTTGTCTTAGTCCGGTTTTGTTATAGAGATCTGCAATAGTAAGAGCCACTTCTTTAGATAATTCGATATTGGTGAGGAAGGTTTTGTAACCATGATCCATCAGTTTGCTTATTGTTGTTTTAGCGGCATGGGAGCTAGCCGATGTTCCGAAGGCTCCTCTTTCACAATCCAGAAGAGTCCATGGTTTTTTATCACTCACTTTGCGATAGCGGATTATTTCATTTTCTATCCTTACACCGTGGAGAGTATTATTTTTCATCTGATTAAAAAACTTAGAATCAGCAATCTGAATATCCTTGTCGGTAGCAGAAATATCACTGACCAAAACAGATGATCCAACGATAGCCAGTCGGGGATTAGGAACGGGACTAACATAAGGATCATTTGTTGTAATAAAATTAGACAGGGTATGCAGGCCTAAACGGATATTTTGATCTTTTGCCCTATTAACGCATTTTTTCATGCTTTCCCAGTTGTCAGGAAATTCTATTTTATTTAGCTCGAAGTGTCCCCAATTTGTGAATGGTCCTCCATGGTACAGGTAATTGAGTCCAGCTTCTTTGGTGAGATCGATGGCGATATCCAGCGTCTCCTCACCAAAGTTCATGATTAGATAGGAGGCCGTGGCACTAGTGGCCGTTTTTCCCCATTCACTATCAAGGATTGGGTGGGGGAGGTTTTCTTTTAGTTCAATTTCACCAATATTTTTTAATGCATCCTCGGCGGGGCATCCAAAGATAGCAATGGCACTTCCAATTAAGCCTCCATCATCATAAGCCGGAGCCAGGTAGAAGTTATGGTTCCAGTTTGGTATTATTCTATCCTGATTTCTGTTGCGGCAATAAGCCTGGATTACACTTCCAAATTCTCTTTTCTCAGCTGTATGTCCTCTATACAATACCTTTAGAGAATCGGCTATATCCACCAGGTCGTTGCTTTCAAAAATATCATAAGCATGATCAACATCACTCTCCTCATATGGGAAGCCACCAAGCGTTTTCAGGTTCATACTCTGAATTCCGAAAGCAAAAACGGAATCTCTGACTATTCCCACTGTTTCTCCCACTGTTTGATTGATTATTGTTGGGTATGGTCCCCAAACCAGAAGATCAACAC
>CAYXQX010000113.1:0-7956 GCA_964467485.1 uncultured Porphyromonadaceae bacterium
CCGCCAGGAAAGGCGATAGGGTTGATTTCAACTCCACCTATTCCAGCTGCTTTCATAACATCCAGCTCACGCAAAATCTCTTTTTCTGAGAGTCTGTTGCCATTCCACCACCAGCGTACAAAAACTCTGGAATCAGCGGGTGGGTTCTTAAATCCGGAGAGAATTTCGCTAGCATTATTCGTCTCTAAGGAAGGATTTATGCATCCAAAAAATGAGTTTACAAAGAATATTCCAGATGATGCAACGACGCTATTTTTAACAAATTCTCTTCTTTTCATTGGGAATTAAATATTGGATTAAGAGGCTTGAACAAAAATGATTGTTCAGATTAGTTATTGATGTTGAAAGCTCCCTTTGTCAATATTTTAGGGTATTCTGATTGCTCTAATACTTCTACATATCCTTTATTGAATCGACCAATATCAACTTTGATGCGCCTTAGGAAATAATTTTCCCCATCGTCTTTTTCCAAAACAAGAATGAAATATTCACCTTCCATTTTTACTGTAGCTTCTTCTGTTATTGCATTTACAGTATCGGTTTTTGTGCAGATCTCGGCTTCAATATATGCATCCTTTATGAAATTAGCACTTTGTAAATCTTTAATATCGGCATAGCATTGAATTGACTTGGTATTGGTGTCGATTGTTCTGCCTATTGATTTTAATGTTGCATCATAAGTTCTGTTACTATTGTCGGATAATTGGAATTTTATCTTTTGATCAGGATGGAGCTTGTTTATATCTTTCTCAAATACAGATAATTGTAAATGAAGTTGATTGACATCAATGATTTCTGCCAGGCAGGTTTGTTGATCAGCATATTGACCAATCGATCCGTGGATTTTTGAAATATACCCACTGATTGGAGACCTTATAAAGAATGAATTATAGAAGCCGGTCTCTTCAATTTTTGCAGGATCTAAACCCAGAAATTGAAGCTTCTTTTTTAGAGCTGAATACTTTGCATTCACATTTTTGTAATCGCTTTCGGCTGAAATCATTTCCTTTTCGGTTCCAACTTTTTCTTTGTAGAGAGATTTAATTCTTTCATACTCTGATTTCAATCGTTTTAACTGGTTTGCCGATTCCATAAAGTTCTGCTGAAGTTCAATGAAATCATTTCCGGATAACTCGAAAAGAACCTGACCAACATTAACTTTTTGACCTGTAGAAATACTTACTTTTTTTACTAAGGAAGTTATTGCAGGACTAACTTTTGCAATACCGCTTGATTTTGCTTCAACATGACCATTACATTTAACTATCTCCTGGAAGGGCATTTTTTGTAATTCCCCAAATATCATCTCATCTGTTTCAAACTGTGCGTAGGAGATTACTATAAAGTGATCTTCTTCAGTTGATATTTCTTCATTTTGTGGCTTATGGTTGCATGATGCAAAAGTAATTCCTGCAATTATTATAAAGAGAATTGATTTCAGTTTCATAACATGTCCTTATTAATTTGACAAATACATTTGTTCAAGCAGTAGTTTATTGTAATCCAAAACATTATCAAGGTAATTTAATCTTATTTGCATTGCGTTATCATAACTATATACAAATTTAAAGAGATCAATATTTCCGCCCTGATAGCTCTTGAGGGTGGCACGCAAAATTTCATCATGAAGTTTTTTTCCTGATGTATTGTAATAATCCAGTCGTTCTTTGTATTCCAGTTCGTTTGTTTTGAATCCTGAAAGTTTAGTGCTGAGTAATTGAATCTCATTTTGGGAAAACATTTTCTGAGCTTCAACAGCAATTTTAGCTGATTTTACACGAGCATGATCTCCTTTAAAGAGCAATGGGACAGCCAATCCAACCTGAAAACCATTGTATATTTTTGCGTTATCGAAATAATTTGTACCAATAAAGTAGTTTAAAGAAATATCAGGAAGCAGCCTGTTTTTTTCAATTTTCAATAAGTCTTCGCTGGATTGGTCGTACAATTTAAGTAGCTGTATAAATGGGTTTGAATCAAGATTGAAATCATCAGAACCTAATAGTTCAATTTCGTTTGGGATAACGAAGGGTTCATTAGAATTCATAAGAGTCCGAAGCTTTTGAAACAATTTATCGATATTATGCTTTGTACTGTTTACTTCCAGTCTTGATTGTTGTTGCTTGTCTTTTATGAGTAAGAGATCAAGATTGCTGAAGTCTCCTTTAATGTTTTTTAATTCAGCATTAGTCAACAAATTGGTATACAAACTATCAATGCTTGAAAAAATCACATGCTTGTTTTGCAGATTTTCAATTTCGTAATAACAAATTGAAATCTTCTTTTTGAGTTCTTGCTTTTGTGCCTCAATTATTATTCTTGCCTTGGAAACCTCATTTCTTTTTGCATTTTTTTCAGCAAAGTACAAGGTAGGGAAGCTGAAATTTTGCTCCAAGCCCCATACTTTGAGCGGGTAACCATTTTCAGCAATATTATTCTGATCAATACCGTATGATATTAGGGTTTTATCCATCGCAAAGGCAGTTGACACTAAAGCTTTGCTTTCTTCCGCCTTTAAGGCATAAGCACTTATCTCCATATTGTTAACCATAGCAATATCGATAATTTCGTTTAAGCCTAGATTTTTTTCTTGCGCGAATAATGAAGAAGATAATAAGAATAGAAGCAATAAAACAGAGGCTTTTGACTTTTTGATCTTAGTCGGAAATAACCTGAATCCTTTAACATTATAAAATATTTCGTAAAGCAGTGGCAGGGCTATCATCGTTAAGAGTGTTGAGGTAAACAGGCCTCCAATAACAACGGTTGCCAATGGACGCTGGACTTCTGCTCCGGCACCGGTAGAAATGGCCATTGGTAAAAAACCCATAGCAGCTGCTCCAGCAGTTAGCATAACGGGTCGTAAACGGTCTTTTGTTCCGGTTAAAATCAGTTCCCTCATATTTGTCATTCCTCCTTTTTGCAGTGCCTTAAGGTGCTCGATTAACACTATCCCATTAAGCACAGCTATACCAAAGAGGGCAATAAATCCAACACCAGCAGAAACACTAAATGGCATGCCTCTTAGCCATAGCAGAACTACGCCACCAACAGTAGCTAAAGGAATTGCTGTGTAAATGAGCATGGCGTCTTTCAGCGATTTAAAAGCGAAGTGAAGAAATATAAATATTAACAGAAGGGCAATGGGAACAGCAATAAGTAAACGATTGGTAGCATTTTCCAGATTCTCAAACTGCCCTCCATACGACACATAGGTTCCCGGGTTAAACACCACATTCTCATCAATGGTAGTTTGTATGTCTTTAACCACGGATTGCAAGTCGCGGTTTAGGGTGTTCACACTAACCACAACCCTACGCTGAGTATTCTCTCTGGATATTTTAGCCGGCCCTTCGGCGTATTGAATATCTGCAAGTTCTTCGAATGGAACTTGTTGTCCATTGTTAAGTGGTACGTATAGTTGTTTAATATCATCAATATCAGTTCTGTTCTGCTGTTGAAACCGTACAACCATATCAAACCTTTTTTCTCCTTCAAACACAACTCCGGCTACTTCACCTCCAAAGGCTGTGGATAAATAGTCGTTTAAAGTTTTAATTTCAAGTCCGTAATAGGCAATTTTCTTGCGATCATACTCAATCTTTACTTGTGGGAGTCCTGCTGTTTTCTCCAAAATAACGTCGCTGGCACCAGGGATATCTACTATAAGATTCTTTACCTCGATTGCTTTTTTATTGATGTAGTCCAGGTCGTCACCAAATATTTTAATGGCTATATCGGATCGTACACCGGTTATTAACTCATTGAAGCGCATTTCGATAGGCTGAGTAAATTCATATTCTATGCCTGGTATAATTGATAATGCTTCTTTGAATTTTTCACCCAACTCGTCCTTGCTTTTGGCATTTATCCAGGTTTTACGCGGTTTCAATTTAATAATCATATCTATTTCTTCCATAGACATAGGGTCGGTAGGTACTTCGGCAGCCCCAATACGACAAACAATCTGTTCCACTTCAGAAAATTGATCAATCAAAATATTCTCCATTTGTGTAGTCATCTCAACGGTCTTACTCAATGAAGTACCGGTTTTTAGGACAGGCTGGATAACAAAATCACCCTCATCTAAGGTTGGGACAAATTCGCCTCCAATCCGGGTAAACAAAAACACTGTTAGAACTAATGACAAAATCGCTGTGCCAAGAACGATTCGTTTGTGATTACACGACCACTTAATAACTGGGAGGTACGATTTATGGGCTAAACCCATTATCCATCTTGCTAAATTGTATTTGGTCTTTTTCTCAGGTCTTAGAAAAAATGATGAAGCAACAGGCAACCAGGTTAGTCCTAGAATCATGGCTCCAATTATTGCAAAAGAAAAGGAGAGAGCCATCGGACGAAACATTTTTCCTTCTACTCCACTTAAAGACAGAATCGGGATAAATACAATGAGTATGATAATCTGTCCGAAAATGCTCGATTTCATCATTTTTGAAGCACCCTCAATTGATATCCTATCCATCAATTTTTGAGTATCACTTTTGGAGGTACCACTTAATTCATTTTTATTAATCGAAATTCGAATAGCAATAAATTCAACTATTATTACTGCACCATCTATGATAATTCCAAAGTCCAAAGCCCCTAAGCTCATCAAATTGGCATCAATACCAAAAATGTACATCATGGAAATTGTGAATAACAGTGCTAAGGGAATCATTGAGGCAATTACCAAGGCAGCACGGAAATTACCAAGCAAAAGAATAACAGTCAACATAACAATTAATGCACCCAGAATAAGGTTTTCGACAACTGTTAAGGATGTTTTAGAAATCAGTTCACTACGTTCTAAAATAGGATTTATAAATACACCCTCAGGCAAGTTTTTTTGGATTTCTGCGACACGCTCCTTTACGTCATTAATAACTACCTTGGAATTGGCATTCTTCAACATCATTATTTGTCCAAGAACTGTTTCACCTTTACCATTGGCGGTTATAGCACCAAAACGGTTTGCATATCCAAAGCTTACGGTGGCAATATCTTTAATCAGTATTGGGATTTCTGAATTGTTGGCAACAACAATATTTTCAATATCTGAAATCGATTTAACCTGGCCATCTCCTCTGATAAAGTAGCTTTGATTCGTTTTTTCGATATAAGCACCCCCAGATATACTATTATTGGATTCGATGGCATTAAAAACATCCATCAGGGTAATGTCAGCTCCTTTCAAACGGGCAGGGTCGATACCAATTTCGTATTGCTTAAGGTGCCCACCCCAACTATTGATCTCAACAACACCATTGATTCCGGATAAGCGCCTTTTGACTACCCAATCCTGAATAGTCCTTAAATCCATTGAACTATACTGATCTTCGTAGCCGGGCTTTATATCGAGAGTGTATTGATATATTTCGCCTAATCCTGTAGTGATTGGTCCCATTTCAGGTGTTCCAAATCCTTCAGGAATGTTAGCCGAAGCACTTTTTATTTTTTCAGCAATTAGCTGGCGAGGCAAATATGTGCCGATATCATCCTTGAAAACAACAGTAACAACCGAAAGGCCAAACTTTGAAATCGAACGGATTTCTTCCACGCTAGGTAGGTTGGCCATTTCCATTTCAACCGGAGCAGTGATAAACTGTTCTATTTCCTGAGTTGATAAATTGCCGGAGGTGGTGATTATTTGTATCTGATTATTAGTTATATCAGGTACTGCACCTACTGGAATATGAAATATTGCAAATAGGCCAAATCCAGCAATTGTAAGAGTAAAAAGAACAACAATAAGCTTGTTTTTTATACTGAAATCCAGAATTCTATCAATCATAGTTTCATTTTTACGGAGTATTCAATTAACCTGGCTGGCCTTCTTTATTTAGCTATACGGCTTAGTATTGATCTTAGTACCAATATAAAAATTTTAATCTATAATGAAGACTAAAAATATTGAAAAAACCTATACTCTTTTTTTCTAATCAGGATACAGCTCGGGATAGTTAAGCTATTTCCATAGAGCAAATAAGCCGCTCAAATGGATAGGGCCCAATGATTGATAAGAAAGGATGATGAATGCTACAAGCTGGGTTATCAGCTTGTAGCATTGTTTAGATTATTTTATTACTTCCCAAAGATCAGATTCTACATAACCGCTAATGGTATGCTCTACCGGATCGAGCAGTTTTGTGCATTTTCCTTCAAATGATATTTTACTTCCTGATTCTCGTGTCAAGCTTCCTGATATTGTACCATAAAAAACACCTTCCTTTAATACAGTTAAGCCTGGATCACTATCAGTATCCATTTCTACTACACCTCCAATTTCTCTTGAGAATTGAAAAACGCCAATGGCTATTGTTTCATCACCAATGGTGACCAAATTTTGATAGACTTGTTTGTTGTCCTGCACCAAACCAACCTCGTCTGTTGACCCTTGGCCATATAAACTACCATCAATAAATATTTCATATTTACCACTTAAATCATCCGACCCAATAATTTCAGGTTCATCTTTTTTGCAAGAGCTAAAAAGCAGGATTATTACGATAGAAATGATAGAAAGTGAAAATGCATTTTTCATATTACGAATAAATTAAATTTGATTAATAAATGAATGTTTGTACAACTTAGTGTTAAGGCGGCCGAAGGTAAAGTATAGACCTGAAATATCAAAGAAACTTTGGGGTTTATTCAACTTCAAATATTACATTATTTTACTACTTTCATGAATCCAAAAAACTATAGTAATGCTGAAACCTAAAATCTTTGTAATCTTTCTGCTTATGCTCTTTTCGGAGCAGGTAATGTCTCAGGAAAGCTCACTTAATGGACATTGGGAATTTATTCCTGAAAAAAGCTCTCACATTGATTTATTTGGGAAGCTGGATATTGAAATTGATATTGATGATGACCAAATTCAGATTGTCAGAATATGGGGAAATGGGAGCCGGATATATCGGGATACCTTTTTGTTAGCCGATCGAAAAAGAAAGCAAACCAGTATCCTTAGATCCAGAGTTTTTCCAACGAATGTATTTATGGGGATGAAAGTTGAAGAGAATCAGAAAAGAGTGTGTCAGCTTGATTGGAATCCAAAGGAATCATCTATTCATATTACGGAAACTTTTACTGGAATGGTGTCGCAGGGAGACAAGGAATTTAAAGCGGAGCACCAATTTGATCTTGAGCCTTTACGAAATATCCTAAGCTATAAAATAACCCGACCATCCCGCTCCGATATGCCCATTCATTATCTGTTTAAGCAGGAAGGCGATTATGATGCATATATGATGAATTTCGATTCAAACTGGAATGTGGATGGAGCATTGAGTAATAAAGCTGCTTGCATCTCTCTTCAGGGGATTGTTAACCGTGATAAACCAAATCTCTATTTTGTTTATCCTGATTCCTGGGATTTTCGATTTACTCCGGAAGTAAAAGATTTTCTTAAAGATCAGCACTACTACAGGTTTAAAGAGCTGAAAAGCCTGGAAGAGGCTGTTAAAGTGTTTAAGGATCAGATTAAAGGTTACGTGGTTTGGGACAAGAAAGTACGCACTTCACTTATCGTAAGTTTTACACTTGCAGGTTTAAAAGATGCGATTGTTATTTCTCCTGATGAAATTCCACTCATGAAAAAATATGCTATTCCTAAAGTAGAGGACTTCAGAGGTGCTTTTTCAGGATTGTCGGATTTTGAAATTTATTCTTGGGCAAAAGAGAAGTATTGGGACCAGTGCAGTAAAGAATACATTGTTTGGATGGGTGGTGAGTCCGGATCAAAAATGCGACCGGGTGTTGCAGACTGGGGGATTCGACAAAAAGCTTTTTTTTCAGATCTGAGCACTAAATTGGAGGATACAAAGGAATACAACTTAGCCGACCAGCTTTTGTCTGAAATGAATGAAATGGGAATGGTTTTTGGCTGGCACAGCTATGCGAAAGATAAGGAAAGGGATCATGTTAGATTAACCTCAAAGCATGGTTTGC
>CAYXQX010000113.1:7966-9524 GCA_964467485.1 uncultured Porphyromonadaceae bacterium
CGAGTTGAAGGTCTGCACACATTGCCAAATATGAGTTTCATGACCCACATACAGGCATCACCGGGTTTTGTTTTTAAAAACAACCATAGTATCGATCCTAAAAAAGAATATGTGCCTGAGAAGAAAGTGTATTTGTCATGTGTTCAAACCGATTGTCTGGGTCTTGGGGCTTGGACACGGCCCGGTAGAGGAGCTATTCCATATGCCTGGGAAGTTACAATGAATTGGATATGGCTGGCACCAGCCATGATGGAGTACTTCTATTCAGCAGCTACACCCAATGATTATTTTATTGGATCCTTATCGGGACCCGGTTATATGTATCCAAAAGCTATTCCGGGTGAGAAAATGAAGCCAATACTGGCCGAAGCCGCCCGCCTGATGGACTTGTTGGATTTGAATGTTTTTGAGATTATGGATTACTCTGAAGGAGCTACTATCGAGGGGAATACAGAAATCCCAAAGGATATTGTTAAAACCTACAGACAAAATATGCCTGACGTTTTGGGATTTATCAATGGATATGCACCTGCTTTTACTTTTGGGGGAACGAAAAGAACACCCTTCATCAGCTTTGATTACTATCTGTCACCAGAAAGGCCAGCTAATGAAGCTGTTGCTGATCTTAAGGAACTGGCCAATTGGAATTCTGAACGACCATATTACTGCCTGATTCATGTTAGGCAGTGGAGTGATATCTCCAGAGTAGAGGCCATTCTAGAGCAGTTAGGACCCAATTTTGAACTTGTTCCGCTTGATGAAATGATAATGTACGTTAAAACTGAAAATACGTATACAGAAAGATACCTGAACCAGAAGTAATCAGCTTAATACCAGTCCTGTTGTTACCTGTTGTATTTTAAATTCATTATAAAATGCTGCCAGGGCTGGTAATTTAGTGCAGTGAGATGGGTATAACTTGTCTATCTCCTCCTGCTTAAAATATTTTATGGTCTCCAGAGTTTGAGAATCAATATTTTTTAAATGAAAGCCACCTATAATTGTTTTTATCTTTTTTATGCCGCTTACCTTTTTAGCATACTCTGTGATATTACAAATACCCGAGTGCGCACATCCTGATATTATTATTAATTCGTCATCTTGGATAATTGCCAATGCGGAATCATCCGGCACAAAATCATCATTACCTTTTTCATCAATAAAAGAGGTCTTTTGTGATTCAAAATTATTCTTGCGGGGAATACCACCAAGATAAATGATTTGCTCAGTAATATAATACGGCTTTTCTGACTCTATAATATTAAATTCTTTTTCAAGGTCGGATTTGGTGAGAGCAAGTCCAATATTTATATTCTCACCTTTTCTGAATCTTTTTTGAAATGATAATGGATGGGTAATCAAAGTTTTATTGTGAATATAAGCCAAACCATCTCCATGATCCCAATGACCGTGACTTAGCACAATTATATCAACCTTTTCTTGAAGGTTTATGCCCAGGCTAATTCCATTCTCACTAAAAACAGAACTATGTCCCGTATCAAATAATATATTTTTCCCATCATGCTCTATCAAATAAGATAAACCATGTTCGGCCAGT
>CAYXQX010000114.1:0-9474 GCA_964467485.1 uncultured Porphyromonadaceae bacterium
TCAGCTTCAGGAACAGGCAGTATCATGCTTTTAATTGCGAACTTGGTCTCCAGAGTAAAGACATCCGGATAGTCATCTTCCTTGAACATCCCATTGAGCCTCTGTTTAGATTCTTCTTTAAGAATTGGATATACCTGAATGAAGTTAGTTACTTCCTGTTCAAAGTCATCCCTGAAGCCCTGAATGGTCTTTGTATAATTGAAGTAATTTGCAGACGGGAGCAATCTTCCACCATTATCTGACCAAGGCAGAGTATTCTCATAATGGAAGGTTCTGGCAGATGAGATGATCTTTTTTATGTTAGCCAGATGTTCCTTGGCTATGAGGATCTTGTTGTATCGTCCAGCTTCATCGGCATTGTATTTATCTTCAATTTCAAGTGATATTTTTCTATCGTATTTACGTGCTGTCCAAAAACTAATATTAAGATATACCAGCATTGCTTTATCGTTAATTGACATTTTGGTTTCCTCCTATTTGTCCCGGCATCGCTTTTGCGACGCCGGATGGTTTTTATAGAATTACATCTGAGTGTTTAATCGCCCAGGCTGAGAATTCTTGGGTGTTCGCCAGGGATTTGTTACGCTTAATCGTATCCTTCATAAACAACACCTGAAACTCTCCCGGTAGACGCTCGGTGAACTTGATGATATTAGAGAAATTCTTCTTATTGGCTTTAGCAGATAAAGCTTCGCAAACGGCAAATAGCGTAGATGGTTCATCAGGCACAGCAGCATCATTTGGATTGGCAATAAGCTTATCTATATCAGGCAGCTCTCTGTAAATTTTTAAGAACCCCAGGAACTCAGCTGCAAAACCTTCTCCCGCTGCTCCTGATACCATTTCATATTCAGTATCAGCAGGAAGACCTGCCTTCATCATCATTCCGACGGCTGCTACGGTTCTGGGGTTTGGCGTATTGATGATATCAGCAGTAGGTTTGAAGTCGTGCAAAAGGTTCGGTCGAAAACGAATAAATGCTATCAGTTCAGTCGGCATATTATGTTCAATTGCCCACTCCACCCAATCATCGATATTTACCTCTAATTCCAAAATAGCGGAAAACCTGCTCTTTACCGGTTCTAAGATTCCTTGCACAGCTGCCCGGTCCTGACGACGGTTAGTGGCTGCCAGGAACTGCACGTGCTTCGAAACTTTATGCCCGTTAATACGACGTGCCAGCAGCAATTGCATTGCTGCGGCTTGCACACTTGCTGCCGCTTGTCCCAGATCATCCAGAAAGAACACAGTAGGCTTCTCGGCATCTATCAACTTCAACAGATCACCAAAAGGTAAGAAAGTTGCTTTGTGTTCTCCCTTCACCGGAAAGGGTAAACCTTTGAAATCGGTTGGATCACTTACTACCGGATGCGAGATTATCAGCTCTGTATCGGTATCATCACAAGCCTGCTCGATAATATCGCTCTTTCCAATTCCCGGAGCTCCTTTGATCAATAGTGGATATTTATGCTTAATAGAAAACTTAATGATCTCCTTTAATTGTTTCGCTCTCATATTATTTCTCCTCATTTTGTTAATGTTGTTTAAAAAAAAAGACCGGACTAGCCGGTCATAGTTTCATATATCTTTTTTTTCTCTTTATTTCACATTTTTCATTTCAAATTTCACATTTCCAACAATTCTCCTTTGGTCTTCTGATAGTTGGTATTATAGATTTTGCCGTTTTCGATGATATAACCCCAGTGTTCACCTTCTTCACCGATAAATTCAACTTCTCCATCATTGAGATATTGAGCCAGATGCAAGATCCATTTTTCATCGTTATACCACTTGGCATAGCTGTCTTCACAGATAAGATCACCATCTTTATCTAAGCTTAGCAGATCAAGCTCGTATTCCCAGTCATCGGCAATATCGGATGCTATCTTAAGCTTGATCTGCGCAAAAAGCCCTTTGAGTTTCTCAATATCTTTCACTTCACAGTCAAAATTGAGTGAACTGTAGTATCCCATAATTCCGCCTTGTTAAGCAGCTTCCTTTATCTTTCGGGATATAATCTGCACCTTGAGCTCATTCAGGATATCTTTATCTATGTGACTTATCGATAGAACCTTGCGCCAAGAGTTTAGCTCCGGCAGTTGCAGAATAGATATCGAATCGTCATCTTTATGATTTTGGAAGAAAAGAATAATTTCGGTAAACTCTTCGAAAGGCTGGTAAGCCTCATCTACTTCGATCCTCAGTTTTTTGGAGAGAGTTCGTAAAATAACAAAATCACCCGTATAAACAAATTTGTCATAGTTCTCTTTAAAGTTCTTCACAGTTTCAACAGAGTCTTTGTGAGAGGAAGTATATTCCAATTTTCCCGATGCAACTTTTTCCCAACGTGATTTAAAGGATGTATCCTTATAATCTACATCCACTTTATATTCCGATTTTTCCCAGATATCTTTTTTAATCAAGTCAAGTGCTACGTTGAGATCCAGTATATTCCAATGAAATGAAGAGTAGTTCTCGTTATCCGGAAAACCGTCAAAGTAACATCCATACGCAATTAATCCATTCTGCTTCTCAAAGATAACGACTGCATTGCCGGGATTGTAGGCATAAGCAGTTAAGAGTACATCCTTTCCCACATACTTGATGATTGTACGACTGTTGTTATAGCAGATCTTGTGATTGTATTTATTGGTAAGATCATTTAAAGCACCCAGTCTATCCATTTTCTCCAGAACATCAATTAATTTCAGCATATTGCCTCCTCATTCTTTAATTTTAAATTTTAAATTTCTAATCAACTGTGCATATCGATGAAGACTACGTAGCATTTATTACCCTCTCTCTCATCTACCAGGTTGGTCACTCCGTTTTCCGTAAGCTGCCAATCGCGATAGTTACAATGCCAAAAATCGTCTTTGATGTTATTATAATCGATCAGATTTTTGCGATGTTCAGCATATTTTTCAATTATCAGCCATTCATAGGATGAAAGTACATCCGCTTCCAGATGGAATTTAACCAAAGCTTCGGTCGGGTTATAATTGAAATTGTTAACCCAATCTTTTACCATTTTCTCCACATCGGTAATAGTCATCTTCTTTTCCGGAGCAAAAACATCTTCCTCCTGGATATATACTTCATCATCTTCGCTGATACAGCCGCAGATCGTGCGCCAGTTGTTTTCATTGCCAAAATCAATTATCATACTCTCAACCTCACTACAAGCATTCTCTGCTGTATCTGCGGCAATAGTTATAAGATGCAAGCTGTGCATATTTTATCCTCCTGATAAGCCTGACCAAATGGATAGGCTTATGATTTTTTTTTTTTGTTTTTCTCCTGTTGAGCACGTAATACAGTCCAGATGAGAAAAGTGATTCCACGGATAATTTCTACTATAACGTTTCCTACTTTAGCCATAATTTTCTCCTTATATTGCTTGTTTAAACATCTCGGGATGCAGGTTTCTGTAATAATGACAATAATGATTCACCATACAATAATCCTCACATCGTCTGGGGATACTTTTTCGAAGTTCAATTGATAGTTTATCTTTATTGACATTGGTTTTCATATATGCATGTGCTTGCTCTTTACTTTTGCAGAGCTTAACAGCTCTTTTATTACCCTTTTTCATTATGGCATAGATATCATCATTTTGCCAGCGGTCTCTTGGGGAACATTCTTTGATCGCATCATCCGGAAGCCTGAGTGCCATCTCCAGTTTGAATAGCTTTTCTCTTATAAAGTTCTCACATCTATCCATATCCCATTGTTTGATCGGAATGATCTCGATCTGGTGAGGATAGTTTTTATCGAATTTTCCCTTACCGGCCGACCAATCTCTGAATACTGCAATGATCTGTAATTTATCAACCTCAAATCCAGCTGATCGATATAGATAAGAGTAGAAATTTAGCTGTTGCTCCCAATCTCTCTTCCTACTTGGGTAAATATAGCTCCAGACACTCGTAAACTTGAAATCAGTAATAGTACGCTTCTCATAGAGATCAACTCCTCCTGAAATGATCTTGCCGTTTACTTTGGCAAAAAGACGCTCCTCATTCAATGTGTCTTGAGTCTCAGATGCTTCTAAGACCCGGTGCATTGCACTGCCCATTAAACTCCAGATCAGATCAGAGGCCTCCACAGTTATTTGATCTTTATGTCTTCTCTCCAAGACAAAGAGCTTCTCGGATTTGAGAAGCTCGGTTACGGAACAAAAATGGTCGGCATCTTTCCCTGAATACCAGTTGTGTTTCAAAGCTCGCACAATCGGTTTAGGGATTTTGTTATGATTAGTAATATTCATCAGGCTGCCTCCAGTACTTTGAGTTCACTCTCGATCAAAGTAAGCTCTGCCATCTTTGATGCCATTATACGCTTATATGTTGTAGCTCTTAGATCAACTGATATCTTAGCTCCGGCTCTATCTAACTTCTGAAGAAGATTGAACTGCTTCTCAAAGTAACGTAAAAGACCAGGCGCAGTTGTTTTATCGTTGATCTTAATGGAGTAATTATCATATTTCTTCTTACTGATAATCTTTTGTTTAAATAGATACTCCAATTTTTGTGACAGGGAAAGCTTTCCAAAATCTGGCTGAGTAGATTGTGATTTACTACCATCATCCTTAGCTGAATTAGTTAAAGATGCAAAGTCCGGCTCTTCCCACCATCCTGAAAGTTCATCTGATTGAAAAGAATGTAGTTCATTTTTATGATTAGTGGGTCTACTCTCAAATATCTCAACGTAGATGCCCGATTGGCTAAGTAAATACCTACCTAGCCCAAACCTGATAGCAGCTTGTCTTAATGCATCAGTAAACGCTTCATTAAGAGATGCAGAATGCATAAAGGGTGCTGCACTCTCTTTTGTGTTCCAACTATCACCAAGATTCAGAGATAGCTTGCAGATGACGCAATTATACGAAACTACATAACTATCTCTCCAGCCATCAATACCAAAAATGGCATCGAGTCGATTCAGAATTGCTTCAGATTTGATCTGGGCATTGACTCGAGCCTTACGATTGGATTTATCCACCTTAGTAATGCAGAAACTAATATCAGGTATAGAAACTGCTTCTTTCAACTTCTTCTCTAGTTCAATAATTTGTGACATAATTTGCCTCCTTGGTTTGTTTTGTTTCTAAATAAAAAAAAGCTTCTTTTAGATCTTATCCGGCTCTTTCATATATTGTCTCACCGTTTGAAAAACGAGCTGCTACCTGTAATGGTGTGCTATATTGATTGAAAATGGCTTCTACTCTCCTGATCATTTGTGCAGAGCAATCAATGTCGTATTTAATAAGCTCGGCATAATCTACTTTATTGACCTCAGCTCCATCAACCAAATACACACAGTTCCAATCCAGATTACATCCACAGAAATATCCCGATCTGATAATGATGGAGATCTCTATGTTTATATTAAAGCCGCTATATTGCTTCTCCATACCTAATCCCGTAATAACCCTGGATGGATAGCTACGTAATTCGTGAGGATCACTTCCTGCCGGAAAATAGTCACACTCAAAATTAGTGAATGCTGCTTCCAGATTCATCATTAAATCTTGATAATTAAAGTCTGCATCTAATACACAGGCAAATATTTTGCTTGCGTTAACACTGTGAAAATTACTTGTGCTCATTATATTCCTCCTTAAAATATTTGATTTTCACAAAAAAATAGCCCTTCAGTAAAATACCGAAGAGCTATACTGCTCTTACATATATAATATGACAGATAATGGTTGATATCGCAGTAATATGGCTACTTGAGAGCTATGTGTTGAACAAGATTGATTACTAAATACAAATCGTATGGCAGGGTAATTAAACAGGGTTACCCGGAATAATCCGGGCAGCCCTGTTTAATTTTCTAAATCACTCAAAATGTAACTTTTATCCTTAAAACCGCTTGTAGTCTTAACTTCGGTGGTTACATTTTGGTTACATATGCGATTTTAATTGTCACCGATAGTAACCGGACAATTTATCCTTCCTCAACACATAGCAGCGTCTGGGAACTTCATCGATTTTCTTATTATAAGAATGTACCGGGATTCCAAGCTTACTTTTGTCTGCAGACTTGAAATCAGATCCATAAGCAGCCATATAATCTGATTTTAGTAATAGCGTTTTGATATTACTTGCCTTAAGAAATGGGAAGTATTTTTGTTTATATTTTTCTTTGATAAGATTCCAAATTCCATTGAAGTTGAAATAAAGAAAATTATCATCTTGTAGAAGGAAATTCTTTGCACTTCGACCTTCAGCTAACCGCTCTAACTCTGATATAAAATAGATGAAAGGATTGAGATATTCTTCCGTTTTATGAATTTCTCTCTCTATGAAAGCTTTCACTTTGTGCTGGCTGGGAATATCTATTTTTTCTGAAACTAAATTCCTGAAAAGCTCAAAGCTTCCACCCATCAATGAGTAATTGTCAACGATCCTGGGTCCTGCTCCTTTTGCCTCGATGTTTTCACCAAAAGCTACCACTGCATCCAGCAGATTCTTAAAGCTTATTTTCTTCAATACTTCCAAAGTAAAATTGGAAAACCCACTAGATTTCTCTCTTGCTTCTTCAAAAAGCAGCTTCTTCATTTCATTACAGTCCAGATCAATAAAGATGCATCGACTGATTACCTGTTTATCGTGCGGATTAACTACGGTGGTCACTATGGAAGAGCCATTCACCGATCTTTCCAAAATATTATTGGAATTTTTATCGTGATATTTAACCGAGCCCTGCCCATCGTACCGGCTTTTGATTAAATTGAATTGCTTCTCTGAGAGCTCATTTAGCACAAGGGGTAAATTATTCAGAAGCAAAGACTTACTCTCTATGCCAATATTTGTAGCATTGCCGGCACAATTAACGTATGATAATGACTGATCCAAACCAAACAATCGGCAAATCAATTCAGATAATCCACCCTTGCCTTGCCCGGAGGGTGCTAATATGTAAAGAAGAGGAAAATGCTTTCTCTTTTGCATGTACTGCTGAAAAAATAACGTTGCAATGGAAAAGCCGATTATCAGTACAGCCTGCATCCCGTACAATTGATAAAAATAATCCCAGATCTTACTAAGTCCCATCTTATCATCTGAGATATTGATCATATCAGCTTCAAAAAGGGAATAGCCATTTTTACCCAGCCACACCGTCCCTTGAAATTCTTGAAGTTTTCCATCCAACAACACTTTGTTGCCAAGATTGAAGATTTTCTGATGCACACTTCCAAATCCAAACAATTCCGTTACGAATTTATTATTATTGAGCAAAGAGATAATTTCCAATAAATCCTCAAAAATTACCTTTGGCTTCTTAATTCGATAGAAGCTAGAATGAAGGAGTTTTTTATTGAAACTTCCAGCATTTAGAAGATCTTGAAGAAGAAGTTCAATCACAGTATCATTTATTTTAATAACCCGTACCCAGGCTGTGTCTACTATTTTTGTGTTTATAAATTCAATACTGCTGAAATTAGTACAATAAACCTTCTGGCTCTGGTCGTATTGAAAAATTCCCTCATCATCTCGATCATATCCAAACTTTACCAATTGAGTATAGAATAGTGAGCCGGACTTACCGGCTTTTTTCTTCTGTTTATGTTCAACTTCGCTTACCTTAGCGGAAGCTACCAATCGCTCGGCCTGAAGAGGTATCTTTTCAATTGAGTTATTCTCATCATTATAATTAACACAAAGAAATCGTTCAACTTCAAGGTTTTTCTGCGAATCTGCTCCAGAAGATCTGTATTCCTGCCACCATTTCCAAGCTTCTTCTTTTGTTATTTTATGGATTTTACCAACCATTTCTGTTATAAGTTTGTCTTTCTTCATTGCACGGTAAAGTGTTTTAGGATCGCATCCTACCAGTTCCGATAGATCTTTTCTACTAATATATTCTATATTTTCATTAATCATTTGTAATTCCTCCTGCAGGGGCAAATACGTGCCCCTGCTTGTTATTGTTATTTAACTTCTCTGTTCCTGATCCTGTCATTTCAAGGATTATGCAAACCCCAATTATATTGTTATGCTTCATTTTATCTCTCCTTAAAATTTAAACTTATTTTTGCTTTCAAAATTCATACTCTCAATTGCATCACGCTGTTGGTAAATGGAAAGATTCCCATATGTTGTGAGCACTAGGGCAATCGTCTTATGACCAAACTGTTGACTGACCGCCTTTAACTGGTGTGCATCTTCAACACATCTCAATGCGTGATACGCACATGAATGCCGGAAACAATGAGATGAAAAATACCGTACTCCGTATTGATCTGCTCTGTCCTTTAAGATTTTATTTAAAGTACTAGCACTTTTCATAAAATCTTTCACAATATCTGTGCGTTTGTCAAAACCACCATTATTACTTACTCTCAATTTTGATAATGGAAATAATGGATCAGATTGTGAATATCCAAGTTTGTATAAGGTTTCAACCCACTCCTGGATATATCCAACAAGCTTAGGATGAAACCTGAAGCAGAAAGTATCAATTTTTTTGGTAAATTTTGTTCTTACACCATCGAGGGGAGATTGATGCAGCTCCAATGATATCCGATCAATACTTCCTAGTCGGAGAGATCTGAGTGCTTCATTTCTAACCCCATAACATATCAGAAAAGCAAAAATAGCCCGATCCCTCTTATCGATGATATTATTAATTGTAATTAATTCACATTGGCGAAGAACATTCTCAAGAATGGGAAATTCTCTTATCTTCGAAATATATGTCATCGCCATTTCTTCATTATTTAAAGAAAGATAAGAGATCAAATCTGGCTGAATTCGGCTTTTGTATCCAGGCTGAAATGAAAGCCAGGTTAGGAACTTCGAAATATCATTAAGAATTCTTCGGATCCTTTTCAAGCTGAGTTTTTTCCCATTTACCTCATATTCCCTTAATTCATTTTTTAATTTGATCAATTTCTTTGGTGATAGCTTCTTCAGATCACCTTTGTATTGCAGCAAAATAATATCTAAAGAGTATAGTTTTGAATCAACCGTCTTTGTACCCCACCCTTCAGCTTCTTCCATGAAATCTGTATATCTTCTAATTAATAGTTCATACATTTTAGACCCCCTCAAATGTTGTTATTGCACCACTCTGAGAGTATGCGTTACCGGAGGGGTTGTTGTCGTCTAATCGAAGTGTTACATTCTCTTTAAGTACCAACCGTTGATCCAGCCATTTTTTTACAATCCGTTCTGAACTGAATAGACGTACGGCAGTTCCGCACTCTATACATATACCGTGAATAGTTGCTTTGTGATTACCTTTTGATAGGAGAGATTTAAAAATCTCAGCTTTGATATTTGCTGATTCTGATTGGCAAGCCTGACGACATCTCAAAAAGTAGAATTGATTATCAATAAGTTGGCATTTCCGTGCTTTCCCCCGTTTTTTTAAAAAGCTCTTCAGCTCTTTACCTTTGATCAGGACAGGGCTTACAGTATTGGGAACAGTTTTCAAGCCTTGTTCAATCCAAGAGCG